>CAZNWM010000100.1:0-1552 GCA_964576975.1 uncultured Candidatus Planktophila sp. | reverse complement strand
TTTTATTTCAGGAAAGATTGAACGCTAATAGATAAAAACTCTCGGTAATAGAAAACCCCCCTGACAAAAGTCAGGGGGGTTTTACTTCCCTCACGGAGAGTTGAGGGTTTAATCATGTCGATGACAAATGGAGTTGCCATCTGCATCCCCAAAATGTAAGCGAAATACCAGTGCAAGTAGAACACACGTGTTGGTTTTTCCTTCTCGGAACAGACCAAGTACTAGCTGCTCAAATGGGCTTAGTTCTCGGGTGGCAATGGTGATATCTATGGACATGAAATGCCTCTACGGCCATGGTGCATGTGTGTCTCCATTGTCTACCTTCGCAACTCTTTGTGGGTCCAAGTAGGATGCGAGGATGAGTGAAATCTTAACCACGACGGCTGATCAAATTCTGACAATCAGCTTTAACCGTCCCGCAAAAATGAATGCGTTAACGCGAGATATGTATGCAGGCTTGGCTCACGCTCTTAATGAGGCTGCTGGTGATTTTGCAGTCCGCGCCGTCATCATTACAAGCGAAGGCGATCATTTCACTGCAGGTAACGACATTGGCGACTTTATGGCCAATCCGCCATCGGATAGTGACTCTGATGTCGCTAAATTTCTTGGAGCCCTACTTAACTTTCCAAAGCCTTTACTTGCCGCCGTTAAAGGAAATGCAGTTGGTGTTGGAACAACAATGTTGTTGCACTGTGATGTTGTTATTGCAGCTGAGACCGCCAAGTTTTCAATGCCATTTACATCCCTTGGTTTAGTACCAGAGGCTGGGTCAAGTTATCTATTTCCTCGCCTTGTGGGATATCAAAGAGCAGCGCAAATATTTATGACTGGCGAATCTTTTAACGCCGAATCCGCAAAAGAAATGGGATTGGTTGCACAAATTCAAACAGATCCACTGGCAACTGCGTTACAGATTGCTAAGCACATAGCCGAGCAACCTCCGCAAGCGATTATCAATACAAAAGCACTTCTGAAAAGCGGCTCACATGACGCAGTTGCGGCTGTGATGCGAGCAGAGTTTGAGTTGTTTTCAATGGCGCTTCAATCTGAAGAGGCTATGGAAGCATTCATGAAATTCATGTCCAAGAAGGGTAAATAATGTCTCTAGCAGGTAAGCGAATGTTTATTACTGGCGGTTCACGCGGTATCGGATTAGCAATTGCACTTCGCGCCGCGCAAGATGGAGCACTTATTGCAATCGCGGCAAAAACTGCGGAAGCAAATCCAAAATTGCCTGGAACAATTTTTTCTGCTGCCAAAGAGATAGAAGTCGCAGGCGGTACAGCGCTACCTATCCAATGTGACATTCGTGATGAAGCTCAAATCGAAGCGGCCATCACAAAAACTGCTGAAGAATTTGGCGGTATTGACATTGTGGTAAACAATGCAAGTGCAATCAATCTAACACGCACCGATCAGACACCTGCTAAGCGCTTTGATCTGATGTTTGATGTCAATGTGCGTGGCACGTTCTTAACTTCACAAGCTGCGCTTCCATATTTGCGAAAGTCTGCAGAAGAAGGAAGAAATCCACATATCTTGAATCTTT
>CAZNWM010000099.1:0-1692 GCA_964576975.1 uncultured Candidatus Planktophila sp. | reverse complement strand
ACACAGGTTCCTAAGACCTGCGTGTCTGCCATTTCACCACTCCCGCAAAAGAGTGCCACTGGATTTAGTGATGCTTATCCGGTGGAGTATGGGCAAGGTTAGGGGTAAGTTCGTCCTGTTGCCAAAACGGCTAAATTTTACGAAGGGTTAGACCATGTCATTTGAACCAAAACCTGCAGATAAGTTCACCTTTGGCCTTTGGACCGTTGGCTGGCAAGCACGCGATCCCTTTGGTGATGCAACTCGCGATGCACTTGACCCAGTTCGCTCAGTTAACGAACTTGCAGCACGTGGTGCATATGGTGTGACCTTTCATGATGATGACTTGATTCCATTTGGAAGCGATGAAGGCGATCGTCGCAAGCACATCGATCGATTTAAAAAAGCTCTAGATGAAACTGGAATGAAAGTTCCAATGGCTACAACAAACTTGTTTACACATCCCGTCTTTAAAGATGGTGCATTTACAAGTAATGATCGCGATATTCGTCGTTATGCGTTACGCAAAACTATGAAAAACATTGAGCTTGCTGCCGAACTCGGTGCCGAGATTTATGTTGCATGGGGAGGCCGTGAAGGCGCTGAATCTGATGGCGCAAAAGATGCCTACGTTGCACTTGATCGCTTCCGCGAAGCATTTAATACCCTTGGCCAATTCGTAAAAGACAACGGTTACAACATTAAGTTTGCACTCGAGCCAAAGCCAAATGAACCACGCGGCGACATATTCTTGCCAACAATTGGCCATGCGCTCGCATTTATTAATGAACTTGATTACCCAGAGATGGTTGGCCTTAACCCAGAAGTTGGTCACGAACAGATGGCTGGCCTTAACTTCGTCCATGGAATTGCACAAGCACTCTGGCATAAGAAGTTATTCCACATTGATCTAAACGGTCAGCACGGTCCAAAGTTTGATCAAGATCTTGTATTTGGACACGGAGATCTCAAGTCAGCATTCTTCTTAGTTGATCTTCTTGAGAGCTATAAGTACAGCGGTCCTAAACACTTTGATTACAAGCCAGCACGTACAGAAGATGACAAGGGCGTTTGGGTATCTGCATCATCGAACATGCGCACTTATTTGATTCTTAAAGAGCGCGCTGCTGCATTTAGAAAAGATCCACGTGTCATTGCAGCGATGAAAGAGTCAAATATTCCAGGTCTTGCCGAACCAACACTTGCAAGTGGTGAAACATGGAAGGACCTAGCAAAGGATTCCTTTGATGTTGAAGCCGCCGGAAAGCGTGGTTATGGATACGAAGTTATTGATCAGTTAGCGCTTGAGCACCTGATGGGCGTAGAGCTCTAAGTAATCGAACTTCCACGGCGAGATACTGCATCAACGCCTGCGGAAACCAATAACACGACGCCGGTAACAATGAACTTGATACCTGCTGCGTACCCTAAAAGTCCCATGCCGTTATCGATAACAGCAACAACTAGGCCGCCGAGGATTGCATCGCGCATCTTTCCTTTGCCACCAAAGAGTGATGTGCCACCAATAACAGCAGCACCAACAGCGTAGAGAAGTGTTGAGCTACCACCTGTTGTTGGTGAGATTGAGTTTTGGCGAGAAGCAAAGATCATGCCCGCAACGGCTGCAAGTGCGCTACAGATAACGAATGCAGCAATTCGAACTCTCTTTACGTTAATACCAGCACGGCGAGCAGCTTCTGCATTGCCACCAAC
>CAZNWM010000098.1:0-1709 GCA_964576975.1 uncultured Candidatus Planktophila sp. | reverse complement strand
TTTATCCGTGCAGGCGATATCGAACCAACTTTTGAAATGGCTGAAAAATTACTTCATGACAAGCACGACCTCATTCACAAGGCTGTTGGTTGGGCGCTGCGCGAAGCGGGCAAGTTCAATGGAATCGCACTTCGTGATTTCCTATCTGAGCACTCACATGAAATGCCGCGCACAATGCTGCGTTATTCGATAGAGAAGTTTTCAGAACAGGAACGAAAGAAGTGGTTACAGGAGAGCAAGCGATAGCGTTTAGCTCTTATGCACTCACATCAAAGCGATCAGCGTTCATAACCTTTGTCCATGCTGCGACGAAGTCATCAACGAATTTACGCTTGTAATCATCTTGTGCGTAAACCTCAGAGTAAGCACGCAAAATAGAGTTCGATCCGAAGATTAAGTCCACTCGCGTTGCTGTGAATTTAACTTCGCCAGTATTGCGATTTCGGATGTTGTAAACACCCTTACCCGCAGGTTCCCAGACGTAAGTCATATCAGTAATTGTTGAGAAGAAATCAGGAGTAAGTGCACCAACAGTGTCAGTAAAGACTCCGTGCTTGCTCTGTCCATGATTTGTGCCAATTACGCGCAATCCGCCCATCAATACAGTCATCTCTGGCGCGGTAAGTCCCATTAATTGTGCGCGATCGAGCAGAAGTTCTTCTGCCGGAACTGAATAATCTTCTTTGAGCCAATTTCTAAATCCATCGTGAATTGGCTCGAGCGGTGCGAAAGAATCTACATCTGTTTGTGCTTGTGTTGCATCTCCACGACCGGCAACAAATGGAACCGTGATATCAAAACCTGCAGCCTTTGCCGCTTTTTCAATTCCAACATTTCCGGCCAGAACAATGACATCTGCAATGCTCGCGCCACTTTTTTCTGCAATCGATTCAAGTTGTGTTAGAACTCGAGCTAAGCGATCTGGTTCATTTCCTGCCCAGTTTTTCTGTGGTTCTAATCTGATGCGTGCACCATTTGCTCCACCACGTAAATCAGAACCGCGGAAAGTGCGTGCGCTATCCCATGCAGTTGAAACCAAATCAGAGACAGATAAGTTGGTCGCAGAAACTGCAGCCTTTACATCTGCAACTGAGAACTTGGCATTTCCTGCAGGAATTGGATCCTGCCAAATCAAATCTTCTGAAGGAACATCTGGTCCTAGGTATCTAACTTTTGGTCCAAGATCGCGGTGCGTTAACTTAAACCACGCACGAGCAAAGACTTCGCTTAAGTAAGCCTGATCTTTATGAAAGCGCTCAGAGATTTCGCGATAAATAGGATCTTTAATCATCGCCATATCCGCATCAGTCATCATCGGGTTGTAGCGAATTGATGGATCTTCAACATCTACAGGCTTATCTTCTTCTGCAATGTTAATTGGTTCCCACTGTGTTGCACCTGCAGGAGATTTTGTTAGTTGCCATTCGTACTTGAACAACAAATCGAAGTATCCGTTATCCCACTTAGTTGGATGTGTTGTCCATGCACCTTCGATTCCACTTGAAAGAGTGTTTCGGCCGATGCCGCGCTTGTTTCCGTTCTTCCAGCCGAATCCTGCTTCTGAAATGTCAGCACCCTCTGGTGCTGCGCCAATCAAAGAAACATCGCCATTTCCGTGTGCCTTACCAACGGTGTGACCACCAGCAGTCAGTGCAACTGTTTCTTCGTCGTTCATCGCCATGCGAGCAAAAGTTTCGCGAATGTGTTGT
>CAZNWM010000097.1:0-1757 GCA_964576975.1 uncultured Candidatus Planktophila sp. | reverse complement strand
GGATATTCTGCTCAATTACTGGGCGATTCAAATCAGTTCGCACTACACAGCAGGCGTTCTGCGATTGCCCTCTTTTTTGCACTTCTTTTTTCTGTACCTGCAATTGCAATTTCAATGACAATGGCTTGGCACGAACAAATTGATGCCAGAATTTTGCAAACACTTGAAGATCTTCAAATTTTGCCGCCACTGTATTCACCAACAGCGTGGCTTGTTATTGCCCTCAGCGCACCAGTTGTTCTCTTAGTTGCGTGGCCAATTCATCGTGCTGCTCTTCGAAATCTCTTGCACCCAACTATGGATAATTTGATTTCTCTGGGTTCACTTACTGCCTTCGGTTGGTCGATATATGCAAACGCAACAGGCAATGGTGATGTTTACACAGAAGTAGCCGCGGGTGTCGTGACTTTTGTGATTCTTGGAAGATTTCTAGAAACTCGCGCAAAGCGTCGCGCAAGCAGTGCACTATCTGCGCTCTTAGCTCTAAATGTTAAAGAGGTAAGCGTTATCCGTGGGGGATTAACGGTTCTTATCCCAGTTGAGAACTTAGAAATCGGTGATGAGTTTGTCGTTGCACCCGGGGATCGCGTTGCAACAGATGGTGTTGTTGTCAGCGGAAACAGCTCGGTTGATAACTCCTTGATTACTGGAGAATCTTTGCCGATAACAGTTGGTCCAGGAGATCGCGTAATCGGAAGTTCAATTAATACAAATGGTCGATTGATTGTTCGTGCAACCCGAGTTGGCCGTGACACTGAATATGCACGTGTCACTTCAATGGTTTTAGAAGCGCAGAGCACAAAGGCGCCGATTGCTCGTTTAGCTGATCGCATAAGTGCTGTTTTTGTGCCGATTGTGTTTGCTATTTCTTTAGTGACATTTAGCGCCCTTTGGTACAACGGTTATTCAATTTCAGAGTCAATTGCAAGGGCGATTGCTGTAATAGTTATTGCTTGTCCGTGCGCCCTTGGATTAGCTACTCCAGTTGCATTATTGGTTGCATCAGGTCGCGGCGCACAACGCGGAATCATTATTCGAAATCCCCGTGTACTCGAAGTAGCGCGCAAAGTAGACACAATTGTTTTGGATAAGACTGGAACCCTCACAACCGGTGCGATGAAGGTCCATGAGATAACAATTACAACGGATGCAGGCGCTTTACTAGGTGCATCTTTTGAGCCACTTCTTCGTGAGGCAACAATTCTCTCCACTGCTCTTTCTATTGAAGAGCAGAACAATCATCCAATTGCGCTAAGTATTCGTGAATTCATTTCAGCTCAAGGAATTAAATCCACATCAGTTTCTGAGTTCCAAGTAACACCAGGATCAGGTGCTGCAGGTCGTGTAAATCTTGGAACACATTCACCAGTTGTATTAATTGGCTCACCGGCAGCAGTTGCACACAGCACGACTACTTTTCACCCACTTATCGCCGCGGCAGTGCAACGTGGACATGATGCAGGTTTAAGCGTTTCAGTATTAGCGTGGGATGGAGTGGCTTTAGCTGTATTTGCAGTTGGCGACGAGCTTAAGTTCGATGCAGCACAGACTATTGAGAAGTTAAAGAGTTCTGGAGTTACTCCATGGTTGTTAACCGGTGATTCAGAAGATGCAGCGCAATCAATTGCCAAGCAAGTTGGAATTGAAAGTGATCACGTTTTTTCTGGTGCGCTCCCACAACGTAAGCTGACAAAGATTCGTGAATTGCAGAGCGAATCACACACAGTTGTAATGGTTGGCGATGGCATCAATGATGC
>CAZNWM010000096.1:0-1768 GCA_964576975.1 uncultured Candidatus Planktophila sp. | reverse complement strand
CTTTGACACGAAGCAAGAGTTCTTCTAACCCAAATGGTTTAGTCACATAGTCATCGGCGCCTAAGGAAAGGCCGCGGGTGATATCCGCGCGATCATTTCTTGCAGAAAGCATCAGTACAGGTGTCATGTCATTTTGAGAGCGTAAGCGTTCGACCAAATCAAAGCCATCCATTAACGGCATATTGATATCGATAATTAGTAAATCTGGTTTTGCAGTGCGAAGCAGCGTCAGTGCAGACATGCCGTCATTGGCCTGAAGGGTTTCGAACTCTGCAATTCGAAGTGCATCACACACTAATTCGCGAACATTAGCTTCGTCGTCTACGACCATAATTTGAGGAGCCATGGCTATACCTTCGCACATCTTTGCTTCTATGTAACTAACTTTGCGTGTTTTCTAAGTATCTCACAGGAGGTTCACAAAGATTTCTTCTACACTTTTGCCCATGGCAAACCGTGTCCGCACTGGGGCAATAGCAACACTCATTAGTGCTGCACTTTCTTTTTCTCTCATTTCTCCTGCTGTAGCAGATGATGATCGAAGCAAGTCAAAACCTTCAGCAAAGATGGGTTTTAAGAATGCAAAAGAGAAACTGAAATACGAAATAGATCTGTATAAATCTGCCATGCAAGCTCGACAAGAAGCGCGCGAAGAGATCAATGAAGTGTTTAAGAATTCAATTAGAAAAGCCACAACCGAAGCAAGAATTGCTCTTATGACCGCAACTACTGCTGAGCAAAAATTGTCGATTATGAACTCTCTGAAAAATGCTCGCTCTGAAGCCGTTGCCGCACGCGATGCAGCGCTAGCCGCCCTTGGCGCTCTGCCAACACCGCCTGCTGAGTTAAAGAAAGACGAAAAGAAACGTAATTAAGAGAAAGAGTTAAATACTGCGGTAGCCTCCTCTACGTTCATGGGTAATCACTCAGCGTGAAGAGAAGGCAAAATAATTGGAATCTGCAACCGTTTGGCTTGTCACAATTGGAGTTCTCTCACTAGTAGTTGCCTTTGACTTATTAATGGCAATATTGAGGCGAGATAAAGAAACAACGATTACAGAATCTTCGATATGGACTGTAATTTATGTAAGCGCAGCAATCGTTTTCGGTATCTTGATGCCAAACTGGGTGGAATCACCAACTGCGCGCCCTGAGTTTTTTGCAGGATGGCTAACTGAATACGCGCTCTCAGTAGATAACATCTTCGTCTTTGTGATTATTCTTGCCCGACTCAAAATTGAGAGTAAAAAGCAGCAACTTGTTCTATTGCTTGGAATCATTATTGCGCTGTTATTGCGTGGTGGATTTATTGCCGCAGGGGCCGCACTGATCTCGCGCTTCCACGGTGTCTTCTTTATCTTTGGAGCTTTCCTTGTTTTCACAGCCGTTCAGCTCATTCGTGAAAGTGGAAATGACGAAGAAGTAAAAGATAGCCGCGTAGAAAACTACCTAAAGAGTAAGGGTGCAAGCACTTTTGCAATCGCTCTTGTTTCACTTGGTGTAACCGATGTTGTTTTTGCACTCGATTCAATTCCGGCAATCTTTGGAATAACTCAAGATCCTTACATAGTTGCTACAGCTAATATTTTCGCGCTGATGGGATTGCGACAGCTCTATTTCTTACTTCAAGGTTTGATCGCCCGCTTGGTTTTTCTCTCTTACGGGCTATCGGCAATTCTTGGCTTCATCGGAGTCAAGATGATTTTCGAAGCACTGCACGCGGTAGGTATTCATGGAGCCGCAGGTATTGAAATTCCACACGTTCCAC
>CAZNWM010000095.1:0-1854 GCA_964576975.1 uncultured Candidatus Planktophila sp. | reverse complement strand
CACTTATTAATATCCGTCCAGTTGTTGCTTCAATTAAGGAGTTCTTCGGAACTTCTCAATTGTCACAGTTCATGGATCAAACAAATCCGTTGTCAGGCCTTACACACAAGCGTCGTCTTTCAGCGCTAGGACCTGGTGGTTTATCTCGTGACCGTGCGGGCTTCGAAGTTCGCGACGTTCACCCATCTCACTACGGTCGTATGTGTCCAATTGAAACTCCTGAAGGTCCAAACATCGGACTTATCGGCTCACTTGCAACATATGGTCGCGTGACTGCATTTGGATTTATCGAAACTCCTTATCGCAAAGTTGTTAAGGGTCGCGTAACAGATCAAGTTGATTACCTAACAGCTGATGAAGAAGACGAGCACATCATTGCTCAGGCAAATGCTCCACTAACTGAAGACAATCACTTCGCGGAAACTCGCGTACTTGTTCGTCGTCGCGGTGGAGAAGTTGAATACATCCACGGTGATGAAGTTGATTACATGGACGTTTCTCCACGCCAGATGGTTTCTGTTGCAACAGCGATGATTCCATTCCTTGAGCACGATGATGCCAACCGTGCGTTGATGGGCTCTAACATGATGCGCCAGTCAGTTCCATTGATGCGAGCAGAAGCTCCACTTATTGGTACTGGTATGGAATTCCGTGCAGCAGTAGATGCAGGCGATGTTGTTACAGCGACTAAGGCTGGTGTTGTTACAGAAGTAGCTGCGGACGAAGTTAAAGTCATGGCAGATGATTCGACATACCAAACTTATTCACTGGCTAAATTCCGCCGCTCAAACCAAGGCACTTCATACAACCAACGCGTTGTTGTGTCAGAGGGTCAAAAGGTTGAAGTTGGCTCAGTAATTGCTGATGGTCCATGTACCGATAGCGGTGAAATGGCACTCGGTAAGAACTTGCTCGTGGCATTTATGTCATGGGAAGGTCACAACTACGAAGATGCGATTATCTTGTCGCAGCGTCTAGTTCAAGACGATGTTCTTACATCTATTCACATTGAAGAGTACGAAGTTGATGCACGCGACACCAAGCTAGGTGCCGAAGAAATCACTCGCGATATTCCAAATGTTTCAGAAGAAGTTCTTGCAGACCTTGATGAGCGCGGAATTATCCGCATCGGCGCCGATGTTGTACCTGGCGATATCTTGGTTGGAAAAGTTACACCTAAGGGTGAAACAGAACTCACTCCAGAAGAGCGCTTGCTCCGTGCGATCTTCGGTGAAAAGGCTCGCGAAGTTCGCGATACATCACTCAAGGTTCCACACGGTGAATCAGGAAAAGTTATTGATGTAAAGGTTGTCGAATCTTCTGAAGACTTCGAACTCGGTGCAGGCATTAACCAACTTGTTCGCGTGTACGTTGCACAAAAGCGCAAGATTCAAGATGGTGACAAGCTTGCTGGTCGCCACGGTAACAAGGGTGTTATTTCAAAGATTCTTCCTCAAGAAGATATGCCATTCCTTGAAGATGGAACACCTGTTGACGTAATTCTTAATCCACTCGGTGTACCTGGTCGTATGAACGTTGGTCAGGTTCTTGAAATGCACCTTGGTTGGGTTGCAAAGACTGGTTGGGATTTAAGCGGTATCGATCAAGCATGGCAAAAGCACTTGAAAGATATTGGCGCAGAAAAGGGTGCACCAGGAACAAATCTTGCAACACCTGTTTTCGATGGCGCGCTTGAATCTGAAATCACCGGTCTGCTCTCAAGCACACTTCCAAACCGTGATGGAGTTCAGTTAATTGGTGAAAGTGGAAAGGCTAAGTTATTTGATGGCCGTTCCGGTGAGCCATACCCAACTCCAATTTCAGTTGGATACATGTACATCTTGAAGCTCCACC
>CAZNWM010000094.1:0-1888 GCA_964576975.1 uncultured Candidatus Planktophila sp. | reverse complement strand
ATGTTTGTTACCTGTGTGTCTTATGAAGATGATCAACCATCTCAATTCTTCGAAGAAATTACAGATGCAATCCTTAATACTTCTAGCGAAACACTCCCGCAATACGTGCTGCCAAGACCAATCACAACTGCAGCGCTGGTTGCTGATTTACGTTCATCACTACAGAGTGAAAAAGCCACAGATGCAGCAGCAATTATCAAAACACTCAGTGAATCCGGAATTCATAGCGCAGACCCACAGAGCTGGACTGGTGTTGCACAATTAAGTACAACCGAGCCTATTTCTAACATAAATGCTCCAGTAGCAGTCTCACCAAGTAGCGCAGAAAGCTTTACAGAGTGCGGGATGAAATGGTTCCTGGAAAAAAGTGGTGGCACAGATGGAGACAGCATCGCTCAAGTTTTAGGTTCAGCAATTCACGCTTTTGCGGCATTGATGGTGCAAGAAGAAGGAATCACAGAGTCTGTTCTTGTTGAAAAACTTAAGAAATCTTGGAACTTAATTGATCCGCAGGAAGGCTGGGTCAGCAAAACTTCTCAAGATAAAGCAATTGCGATGATTACTCGCTTCATGAAATATCACATGAAGCACGAACGCGAAGTAGTCGGCGTTGAACTTGGTTTTGATGTCACAGTTGGTAAAGCCCGTATTCGCGGAACCGTGGACAGACTTGAAGTTGATTCAGATGGCAACCTCTTTGTAATCGATTTTAAAACCAGTAAAACTCCAATCTCTTATGAAAAAGCCGAACAAAACCTGCAACTCAAGAGTTATCAAATTGCTGTCGCCGAAGGTGGATTTACAGCGCATCACGCGAGTACAACTTCAGCTGGTGCGGCCCTTGTGTATCTCGGTCATGACATACAAAAGATTTCATCACGCGAACAAGGAGTTATTGACCTAGAACAAGCACGCGCAGAAATAGAAAACATTGCGCAATCTATGGGCGCTGCACAATTTGTCGCAGCCACCAATAGCCGATGCAAAGAGTGCCCTGTAAAGAGTTCGTGCCCAATTAAGGCAGAAGGGCGCACGGTGATCGAATGATTTCTCCATTAGACATTGCAAAAGCTCTTCGCACCGTGGATCCAAAGGTCTCAGATCCAACTCCAGAACAGATTGCGATCATTAGCGCACCTCTCGAACCAGCAGTTGTTATCGCAGGCGCTGGTTCTGGCAAAACCGAAACCATGAGTGCTCGAGTGTTGTGGTTAGTTGCGAACAAGATTGTGCGCCCTGATGAAATCTTGGGACTTACCTTTACTCGAAAAGCCGCAGGTGAGTTATCTATTCGTGTTCGCAAACGCTTACGCCAATTAAAAGAAGCTGGCCTACTAGATAAGAACATTGCTCTCGATACAGCGATTACTACTTATCACTCGTATGCGGGACGAATTCTTAGCGAACATGCAATTCGCTTAGGCATAGATGCAACGAGTGATCCACTTGGCGATGCGGCCCTATGGCAATTGGCATCCGATGTTGTACGCAATTGGCCAGATGAAGAGTTCACAAACGAAAGCGCTGTTACCACAGTCATTGATGATGTTATTGGGCTTGCAAAGTTAGTTCTAGAACACCAAGTTTCCTACGAATCTATTCGCCGCGAAGATGAAAAAACACTCGCAGAGCTTCAACGCATCGGTGGCACAAGCAATGAAGAGGTGCGAAAAGTTGGACGTATCGCGCGACAAAGAATTGCAATCTTGCCGATGGTTGAAGAGTTCATCAAACGTCGCCGTGATGATGGACAACTCTCTTTCGATGATCAGATGTCTATTGCGGCCGACATTGCTGAAAAATACCCAGAAGCGTGCGAACTAGAACGCGCTAAATACAAAGTGGTTTTGCTTGATGAATATCAAGATACGTCGCAATCACAGGTTCG
>CAZNWM010000093.1:0-1925 GCA_964576975.1 uncultured Candidatus Planktophila sp. | reverse complement strand
CTTAAACTCCACGCACCAAAATGCAGCGGCACTCTTCGCAGCGCACAACTTCATCTTCACTTAAATCTAAAATTCGCTTTAGTTCGACTGCGTTAATTGAAAGATTGCAGCCACCACATTGACCGCCTTTAAGTGGAGCGGCGCCTGCGCCTCCACCTGTGCGAATCTTTTCGTATAGTTCAAGCAAGGAAGCATCGACAGATCCTGCAGTTTGAACTCTGTCCTGCGTAATCTTCTCGATATCTGATGAGATGACAGTAAGTGCGTTCTCTTTCTTTATTTCTAAATCTGCTATCTGAGCAGCAAGTTCGGACTCTTCTTTTTCAAGAGTAGAAATACGCTCTTTAATCGAATCCATACGCATCATGATTTCTAGCTCAACTTCTTCTAGTTCAGCGCGACGTTTATTCAGAGTTTCAACTTCGTGAGTCAATCCCTCGAGATCTTTTGCCGATCCGGTGCCTGAATTAAGGCGTGCTTCATCTCGTGTAATTCGAGAGACAACCTGTTCAACATCGCCTTCTGCGCGGGTTAATTCGCGCTGCACATCGCTTGCCTCAGTTTGCGCCGCAATTCGTAAGTCGCGTGCGTTGTTAGAACGAATAGTTAACTTATTGATTTCAGCAATTTCAGGAAGATTAGCCGCTTTGTTCTTCAGAGTTGCAATAGAGAAATCAAAATTCTGAATATCTAAGATTTGGCGCTGATTGCTGGGGCTGGCTTTCATAACGCCTCCCTGGCTTGGTAAGTGCAACATGTGTAATTGTTTTTGTACTTCAACTAGCTCCTATTCTAGAGGAAAGTACAGACAAATCCAATATGGCTCAGTACTCTGCAATCATGAAGAAAGCCCTTGCTTCTCTGGCAATCTGTAGTTTTTTTGTGGTTACTCTTGCAACACCTGTTAATGCTGCAGTAAAGACAGGTTCAAAATGCTCCAAAGTAGGAATTACTTCTGTCGTTTCGAATAAGACTTTCACATGCATCAAGTCCGGCAAGAAATTGGTGTGGGATAAAGGGGTTGCAAAAACTTCTAAGACAATTCCGGCACTGCCAACATCATTTGCGGATTTAGAAGATAAGTATCAGGGAATTCCTTACGCGGTTTGGGAAAACGTGCAAAAGAATTTAGCACTGCATAAATCAACAGACTTAAAAATCAGTTTCGTCTTTGGACCGAAAACTCCCGAAAGATACCCAAATCAATGGACTATTGATGCCGTGACTTTGGGTTCACGAGTTATGGGTGCCCAAAAACAACCTACTGAAGTTAGGTTTGTTCAGTACACAAAAGTCGATGTGCCATGGGCAAGGCTTGAAGCAGAAAAATATGTTAGTCCCTTTCGTTTAGGAAACTCTTTACCTGATCAAGCTTCTGAAAAATGTGCAGGTGTGGATTGTGATGGTGCTGTAACAAATATCGCAAATGATATTGGCCTTGTACTTGTGGGTGTTGCAAATCCTGTAAATCGATTTAACATCCAAAAATTTAACGGTCAAAATGATTTGCATGAATACACCCATGCTGTTCAAGGAATGATTTTCAAGGGCAAGTCTCAATCCCCACCACCAACGCTCATGCCATGTTGGTACTCAGAGGGTCAACCACAATCTGTATCTATTCCTACGGTTGCAAAAAGCGCCGAAGATTATGTGAAAATTCGAAAAGGTTGGATCACCGATAACAGATGGCTGCTTAAGGATTACGAACCAGAAGCTATTCAAGAATTTCTTAGGAATAACATGAAGTTGCCTTGTGATGGATCCACCTATCCAATGGTCTTTCATCTGGGTTACATCGTGATGGATGCACTTGTAGCCGTTGGTGGAATAGATAAAACTTTCGACGTCTTAACTGCAAGAGCCGATGGACTTTCCTTTGAAGATTCATTCAAGAAGGTTTACGGAATCAGTTGGGATGAAGC
>CAZNWM010000092.1:0-1948 GCA_964576975.1 uncultured Candidatus Planktophila sp. | reverse complement strand
AATCACACCAGAGCCGGCGGCAACAATTTGATCCATCGCATGATGTAACTGTGCTTGGCAATCACAGCGCTTGGATGAGAAAACATCACCGGTTAAACACTCTGAGTGCACACGCATCAATACTTCTGAGCCATTGCTGATATCTCCCAGCGCCACAATTGCATGATCAACACCGGCTGAGTTTGTATAGGAAGAAATCTTCCATGCCCCGCTTTCTAGGGGCAGATTCGCCCACACAAGTTCTGGAACTACTGGCTTAAATGCAGCAAGGTTTTTACTGCGTGCATACTCGGCCAATGATTCAATAGAAATAATCGGCAATAAATGCTCGGCCGCGAACTTTTCTAGATCCGGCATTCGAGACATAGATCCATCTTCATTAACAATTTCGCAGAGCAATCCAACTGGTTCTGCGCCAACTAGTGCTGCCATCGCAACTGCAGCCTCTGTATGTCCTTGGCGAGCTTCAAGCAGTGCATCTGCTGCAATCAAAGGAAGTATGTGTCCTGGGCGAACAAAGTCATCTGCTGTTGCATTTGCGCGTGCTAATTCGTTAAATGTTGTTGCTCGCTCTGTGGCGCTAACACCTGTGGTCAGATTTTTCTTGGCATCGGTGGTCACAGTAAATGCTGTCTTGTTTGTGTCCTGATTCTTTGACCACATCAACGGCAAGCCGAGCTTGTGTGCTCGCTCGCGATTCATCGGAGCACACAAAAGTCCAGTGGAATAACGATTCATAAAGGCAACTTTTTCTGGCGTTGCTTTTTCGGCCAGCATGATGAAATCGCCTTCGTTTTCGCGATTTTCATTATCAACGACAATAACAATCTGGCCTGCAGCGAATTCGGCAAGTGCTTTTTCTATTGGGGTCAAAGTGCTCATTTTTTCTGCTCCATCATTCGCTCGACGTACTTGGCCAGTACATCAACTTCGATGTTGATTAGATCCCCTGGTTTCTTTGTTGCAATTGAAGTGCGCTCAATAGTCTCTGGTATCAACCAGACTGTGACCACTGATGTTTCATCATGTACTTCGCCCACTGTGAGAGAAATTCCTGAGAAACAAATAGAACCCTTTGCCACGATGTATTTAAGTAAGTTGCGATCGACCTTTACTTCGCACTTCATCCATTGTTCGCCAGGTGTAAGGGCTACCAATGTGCCTGTGCCATCTACGTGGCCTTGGACAATGTGCCCACCCATTCGCGTATCAAGTCGCGCTGCTAATTCAAGGTTTACGGCGCTGCCGCTTTCGATCTGACCCAAAGATGTCACAGCAAGTGTCTGCACCATGGCATCGGCTGTAAAAGTATCTGCAGTAACTGCTGTGGCCGTTAAACACACACCATCAACGCTTATTGAATCACCGCTCTTTATTTGCGGTGCAAGTGCTGGTGCCTTAATTGTTATCTGCGCGCTGCTTTCTGCGCGCACGATATCTGCAACCACACCAAGTTCTTGGACTAATCCTGTAAACATAATTATTTACCCGCAATTCTGTAGACGGATTTAACGTCATCACCAAATGTTTCGGTGCTGATGCGCGCCATGCTGATTGCACTATCAACAGTTGTAATCCCAAGGTCTGCAACAAAGCTCTTGCCTGCGCCAAGCACGGATGCACCTTGATAGATCATTAATTCATCGAGCATTCCGGCCTGCAATAAAGCAGTTGCAAGTGTTGGACCTGATTCGAGCAATATGTGATTGGCACCTGTTGCAAGAAGTTCTGCGGCAACAACTTTAAGATCTTTGCTAGCGATCACCTTTGTTGGCGCAGCTCCATCAAATACTTGTGCGCTCTGTGGCAGCTCTTGTGTTCCACACACTATGCGCAGCGGATTGTTGCCTTCTAATCCATCACGCGGAATCAGATGTGGATCATCTGCAATCACAGTCTGTGTTCCGACCATGATGGCATCTACGCTTCGACGCACCTTTTGAACATC
>CAZNWM010000091.1:0-2091 GCA_964576975.1 uncultured Candidatus Planktophila sp. | reverse complement strand
TGGGTTGCTGGTGAGTACGGAATCTCTGGTGTGTACCTCGGCGTAGAAGCACAGATTGGTCGCGAAGGAGTTAAGAAAGTTGTTGAAACGAAACTCACTGATTCTGAATTAGCAGCGCTAAAGGTTGCAGCCGAAGCCGTTCGGGCAAAACAAGCAGACGTACAGACACTCTAAAGGGAGCGCAGTAAATGGCGAAGATTAAAGTCGAAGGAACAGTTGTTGAATTAGATGGCGATGAAATGACTCGCATCATCTGGCAATTCATTAAAGATTCTTTGATTCTTCCTTACTTAGATGTAAATCTTGAGTATTACGATCTTGGAATGCAAAAGCGTGATGAAACCGATGATCAAATAACTATTGATGCAGCACACGCAATTCAAAAGCATGGTGTTGGCATCAAGTGCGCAACTATTACTCCTGATGAGGCACGCGTAGAAGAGTTTGGCCTTAAGAAGATGTGGAAGTCTCCGAACGGAACTATTCGCAATATTTTAGGCGGAGTAATTTTCCGCGAACCAATCATCATCAGCAATGTGCCACGTTTGGTACCTCATTGGACGCAACCAATCGTCATTGGCCGTCACGCATTTGGTGATCAATACAAAGCAACTGATTTCAAAGTTCCTGGTCCAGGAAAATTAACACTCTCATTTGTTCCTGAAGATGGCTCAGCGCCGATGGAGTTTAATGTGTTTGATTTTCCAGCAGCAGGTGTTGCCATGGGTATGTACAACCTTGATGATTCAATTCGTGACTTTGCACGTGCATCCCTTAATTACGGATTAAATCGAAAGTTCCCTGTGTATCTCTCAACCAAGAACACAATTCTTAAGGCTTATGACGGACGCTTTAAAGATATTTTTGAAGAGATTTACCAGGCAGAATTTAAGTCTGCCTTTGATGCAGCAGGTATTTGGTATGAACACCGCCTCATCGATGACATGGTTGCCATGTCACTTCGCATGGAGGGTGGATATGTCTGGGCTTGTAAGAATTATGACGGTGATGTTCAGTCAGACACTGTGGCACAAGGTTATGGCTCACTCGGATTAATGACTTCAGTGTTAATGACTCCAGATGGAAAAGTTGTTGAATCAGAGGCAGCACACGGAACAGTTACTCGTCACTACCGTGATCACCAAGCCGGCAAAGCAACTTCTACTAATCCAATCGCATCTATATTTGCTTGGACTCGAGGACTTGCACATCGCGCAAAGCTTGATAACAACAAAGAGTTAGCACAATTTTGTGACACCCTAGAACGAGTGTGTATCCAAACTGTGGAACAAGGAAAGATGACAAAAGATTTATCACTCCTTATTGCACCAGATGCTCCATGGCAAACAACCCAGGAGTTTCTCAACTCAATTGATGAAAACCTCAAGAAGGCAATGGCATAGCCACAATGAGTGCTGAGCGCGGTGCTTTGGCACTTGTTGGCTCAGGAGAATATTTAATCCAGATGCAGGAGATTGAAACTGATCTTCTGCATCGTGGTATTTCTCACGGCAAATCAAAGACATATATTCAAATTCCAACAGGCGCTGGTCAAGAAGGTACAGATCGCATTGAGTTTTGGAAAGAGCGTGGTGCCGCCCAAGCAAAAAGAATCGGTGCTGAGTGCAAATTTCTTCCTATTTTAAAGAGAGAAGATGCGTTTAATCCTCAATACATTGAAGCAGTAACTAATGCAGGACTGATTTATTTTTCAGGTGGAGATCCGGGATACATCACCGAAGTTTTTGAAGGAACACCACTGTGGGAAAAAGTTAAATCTGAGTTTTTCTCAGGTTCATCACTTGCTGGTTGCTCAGCAGGTGCCATGGCTTTTGGCTCAAAAATAGTCGGTATCCGAAAGTCTCATGCGCAAAGCGGACTGGGTTTAATTCCAGAAGTGGAAGTTATCCCGCACTATGACAAGTTTCTTGGTTGGGTTCCTGATCGCATCGCATCAATAGCTCTGCGCAGCGACAAAGGAACTTACCTTTTAGGCATTGATGAAGACACAGCACTTGTGCTCACCGATAAATGGCGAGTGCATGGGCGCTCGAAAGTGCATGTCCTTAAAGGACTTGAAGATTCACCACG
>CAZNWM010000090.1:0-2187 GCA_964576975.1 uncultured Candidatus Planktophila sp. | reverse complement strand
CGCATGCGCTCTGTCCAGTACTCACTGCGCCCACCAACAACAATTGATTTCGTCCCACGAAGCGCTGTCGGATCAGAATCTAAATCTAAATCTGTAATGTAATTAATCTCGTGCCCCGCGCGCTCGGCCAAATACAACGCAGGAAACTCTGTGTATCTAAATTGCCCAGCGCCATCACCGTCATATGGTCTGTTAAACGTAAGTGCTGAACCGCCCCATTTGTTATAGACCTGCCATGTCAAAACCGATGAAACAAAAGTAATCGGACTCTTTGATTTTGCATCCCGAATCACCAATGGCACAAAAGAAGTTTTGCGACGATCGGCGTCCAACCTAAACAAGTACTGTCCTGGCGGAGTACTTTGCGTAATTTTAAACTTCCACAAGTTGCCCGTAGTTTTTTCAGTTGCGATCAAACGTGCGCGAGCGCCACCGTAATAACCCATTCGATAAATCGAAATTTTTGTTTCTATCTCTTTTGATCCACCAACAATTCGAAGTGCAACGGTTTGTCCGCACTGCGCACTTGTTGTGCCAAACCAACCTTCAATTCTTTTTAGCTCTGCCCGCCGCGAAAAATCCCCACCGCTTCGAACCGGAGCACCGTCATCCCACTTGGCAGAACCAGCCTTTGCATTCTCGCGAGCCACCCACCCCGTATCGGTGTCCCAATCACAGGTCCCAGCCACCGCTGGCGCCATGGGCAACAGGCAAGCCACTAACGCTGCAATAAGTAGGAGAGAGCGCTTCACGCCCCCGAGTTTATGTCCCCCACGCGTGAACCTTCTCTTCTTGCCTAAATGATGCAGATGCAAACGATTTGCATTAACCTTGTCCCATGCATATTCCTGATGGGTTCATAGATGTCCAAACCTCGGCGATCTTTGCTGGCCTTGCTGCCGCAGGCGTTGCCGCATCCCTTAAAGGTGCACGCTCTCAACTAGATGAGAAGAGCGCACCACTGGCTGGATTAACAGCGGTCTTTATCTTCGCAGTCCAAATGCTTAACTTCCCAGTCGTTGCAGGAACAAGTGGTCACTTAATCGGCGCCGCGCTCGCAGCCGTCTTAGTCGGACCGTGGGCTGCAACTCTTGCGCTCACGGTTGTGCTCATCATGCAAGCATTTTTATTTGCAGATGGCGGAATAACAGCGCTCGGCTTAAGCGTATTTAACATGAGCGTGATCAGCGTCTGGGTTGGTTACGCAATATTTCTTCTGGTTAAGAAAATTCTTCCTCGCGGAAAGCCTTCAATTGTTGTTGCTTCCGCAATCGGTGCGCTGATTTCTGTTCCAGCTGCAGCGCTTGGTTTCACTCTTCAATACGCAATGGGTGCAACCGGAACGTTCTCTGTTTCCTCTGTGCTCACTGCAATGGTCGGAACGCACGTACTGATCGGAATTGGCGAAGCGCTCATCACAGGTCTAACAGTCAGCGCAGTACTTGCTAGCCGAAGTGATTTGGTTTATGGATGGAAAGATAACAAAACAGAGTTGGAGATTCGCCGTGGATAAGAATAAAAAGTTCTTAGGAGCAGGTTTTCTTGTTTCTCTCTTCTTAGCCGGCGTTGTCTCTTTCTACGCATCCTCTAACCCAGACGGATTAGAAAAAGTTGCCCAAGACATCGGCTTCATCGCAACTGCAGAAGAGCACACATACGCTGATGGCGCACTAGCTGATTACGGTGTTAAGGGAATCGAAAACGAACGCGCATCTGTTGGTATCGCCGGCGTCATTGGTGTCATCGGCACCGCAATCGTTGGTGGCGCTTTGTTTACCTTTCTTGCCCGCAAACCAAAAAAGTCGTTGAATAAATGAAGACTGAACAACATCATGACCACCACCACGGTCATGATGTTGGTGAAAGACTCTATTTACACCGCCACTCAGTAATTCACTCTCTGCCTTCACATGCAAAAATTGTTGCAGCGCTGCTATTCATATTGATTGCAGTCTCAACCCCAATTCAACGCTGGCCCGCATTTGTTGGCTATTTCCTCATACTGATGATCACTGTGGCGGCGGCAAAGATCCCATTTACCCTTGTCTTTAAGCGTGCTCTCATCGAAATCCCATTCATCTTCTTTGCCCTTCTTATGCCTTTCTTCGGCACAGGCGAAAGATTTGAAGTCGCCGGCCTTAATTTATATCGCGAAGGTTTACTCGCCGGCGCAGGCATATTTGTTAA
>CAZNWM010000089.1:0-2215 GCA_964576975.1 uncultured Candidatus Planktophila sp. | reverse complement strand
TATTTACTTTCGAACAAACTCGCGCTTCAGTGCGTATGCACTTGAGAGAATTGCAAAGAGTGCAAACAGCTTTGCACCGATTGCTACACCTTCCAGCATTAGCCCTATCCCCAACCCCATTCCAAGGGCGCACAACAATCCGATGATGATTCGGCGAATTATGTTTAATACTGAGTTAGCGCTTCGAATAAAAGTTAATCCAATAGCAATGGGTCCAGACAGAATCATTGTCAACAGAATTACTCCCACAACAAAAGCTAAAGACTCCATTAGTTCAACCCCTGCCAGTTTCTTTGTAGCACTGCGTATAAATCCATGTCTATCACATTCCCATCGGCTCGAATAACTCGCTGACGCAGTAATCCTTCGTGTTCATACCCTGCTCGCATAACTACTTTCTTAGATGCTTCATTGTCACTATCGATCATGGCTTCGATGCGATTCCAGCCCATGGTTTCAAACCCAAAGTTTGTTAGTACTTTCACCGCATTAGTGCCTATCGATCTACCGCGAAATTCCTTTGTGACCCAATAGCCGATTTCAGCAACTTTGTTGTTGAAATTTGGTGAGTGAAAAGAAATCACTCCTGCCATTGCAGGGGTGGCTCCGTGATTGCTTTCAATAATGAATCTAATCTCTCGCTTACTTTGCAAACCTTCGGGATCATGATGTCGCACAAATAACTGTGCGTGTTCGAGGGTGTAATTAGCTGGAACTGTTGTGAAGTGTGAAATCAAAGGATCCTGGCATGCTTGATAAATACTTTCGATATCTTCTTCGCGAGATGGACGCAGCGAAAGTGTTCCGTAAGAAAGTGTTGGAACTTCACTTGGCCACCAAATCATGGCTCAAGAATGGCACATGCCGAATAAGAGTGAAGTAAAGATAATTGCCTCTGATGCCAAGTGTGAGATGGGCAAGTGCGAATTAAATGAAATAAGCCAGGCTCTTTCGAACCTGGCTTTACTTTCATTCTTAATTGGTAGCGGGGGCAGGATTTGAACCTACGACCTCTGGGTTATGAGCCCAGCGAGCTACCGAGCTGCTCCACCCCGCGTCGGTGCCTTAATCGTAAGTGAGCAAGCACTATTCACCAAATCCGTGAGTGCACTTCCCTGTTTTAGGAAGAGGATTCAGTAAGTAATTACTTTTTGTTCTGTGCAGCCGTTGCTGCATCAATTGCTGATTTCAAACGATCCTGCGCTTTTCCATACGCAGTGAAGTCTCCCTTTGCAAGAGCTGCTCTTGAATCTGCAAGTGCTTGTCGTGCATCTGCAAGTGCATTAGCTAAATCATTTGCTCCAGTAGTTGGTTTTCCTGAACCAGTTGATTCACCAGTACCTGATGTTCCAGAGTCTCCAGCGAAGACTTGATCAAGTGCGCCCTTAAGAGTGTCACTAAATCCAATCTGATCACCGAATGAAACCAAAACTTTTTGAAGTAATGGATATGCCGCTGCGTTTGCTGTTGCACGTACATAAACAGGCTGCACGTAAAGCAATCCGCCACCAACAGGAAGAGTTACCAAGTTACCGAGCACAACATCTGATCCGCCTTGGCGCAACAATGAGAGTGAGTTGGCAACTTCTGGTTTCGCTTCAAAGTTTGATGCAACTTGAGAAGGACCAGCAATGTTTGTGCTTCGTGGTAATTGAAGAACAGTGATCTTTCCGTAATCAGGACCAGCATCTGAATTTACGACTGCAAATGCTGCCAAGTTTTCACGGCCACCACGAGGTACGAACGGCGTAGTCAATGAGAAGAATGCTTTGTCTGAACCAGGCAATTGCATCGTCATGTAATACGGAGGTTGGTTTCCAGCATTGGCACCAAATGTTGATGGGTCACGAGGTACGCGCCAGAAGTCTTGTCCACCGTAAAACGCTGCTGCAGTCTTTACGTGGTACGCGCTCAAAATATCGCGCTGGATTTTGAACATGTCTTCTGGATAACGGATGTGATCCATCAACTGATCAGACATCTCTGACTTAGGTTTAATGCTCTTTGGAAACACCTTTGACCAAGTCTTTAGAACTGGATCTTTTTCATCCCATGCATACAAGCTAACTGTTCCGTCATAGGCATCAACTGTTGCCTTTACAGAGTTACGAATGTAGTTAACGGTCTGATTTCCCTGAGCTGTAATTGCTGCAGAGTTAGTCGTCAGCGCATCAGTTGTTGAATCTGAAAGTGTTGTCTTGCGTGAATATGGATA
>CAZNWM010000088.1:0-2227 GCA_964576975.1 uncultured Candidatus Planktophila sp. | reverse complement strand
CCATCATTTCCAGTTGAGCGACCATTTTTGCGAGAGATTCCAAACTTCGCGAACAAGTCTCTTACAAAGAAGAGCTCTGGGAAATACTCTCTGCGTAAACCTATGTAGCAGGTAACAACTGAGTAAAGACCAATAAATCGAGGAATAAGTGGCAGTCCCGAAATAAAAAGCAGCTGTACGCCAATTAAGTTTCCAAAAGCCACAAGGATTAAATGAAGCAACTTGCGAAGCAGGTTCAGAATCACGATAGATAGTGACGCCTTGGTATCTAGGCGCGACTTAACAAATTGAGAAGACAATACAATTGATAGTGGACCAGCCAAGAGTGCTATCAAGAAGAGGACCACTACAAGTAAGGCTAGAGACTCCATCTATCTACCCCAATCGGTTCTAATTGCTGCAAACAAAACCATATCTTCCCGCGTCCCATCATCCTGGCAACACTTATCGCGCATAATGCCCTCTTGCATATATCCGGCATTCTTCAAGACTTTAAGTGAAGGAATATTTGATTCAACAACTAATGCCTCAATTCGATGGAATCCAATCGTTTCAAAGCCGTATTCAGTCAGTAAGCGTGTAGCAGCGGTTGCAACACCCTTGCCGCGAACATCTGCGGTGAGCCAATATCCGATCTCCGCCTTTGCATCGTCAAGATCTAAGGTGTGAAAGGACAGCGCTCCTGCAAACTTTCCATCGTATTCAAGAGCCAGCTGTAACTCTGTACGCATAGCGAAGCCATTAGGGGAGCGCTCACGAACATAGTGCTCTGCATTTGCCATCTGATAGTTGGCTGGAATGCGAGTGAACTTCGGAATTATTGGATCCTGAACACCCTCATACAAAGGAATGATGTCCCGTTCTTCAGGCTTGCGAAGAGTAATCAACCCATACTGCAAGGTTGGTACTTCGGTAGGCCACCAGATCATTACTGAAGTATCTCACTTATTCATTCATTAGATCCTAGTTTTTGCCACGACAGTTCACACCGCATCAAGTATTGGCCGCGCTGGCACGAAGAATTGCTTACCAACTGGAGATTCCCATGTGCACGATCCATCGGCATTGCTCTTAAGCTTCCAGCCACCATGCGTTTTCATTCGATGGTGCCGACGACAGAGCAATCCAAGATTTGCTGGATTTGTCTCTCCACCACTTTCCCAACTGTGGGCATGATCGATATCTGCAAGTTGTCCCGACCTTCGACATCCAGGGAATCGACATGTTCGATCTCGCGCAAGTAAGAAATCAACAAGCTCTTGCGGAGGAATGTATTTCTCTCGTCCAAAATCTAAAAGGTTTCCAGTAGTTGGATCGCTCACAAATCTTTGCCATGTGCCATCTGCCGCTAATTTTCTTGCAACTGATGCTGGAATTGCACCATATCCAGCAAGTTGCCCTGGATTTTCCGCCAATCCCAACAAGGTTGGAAGATCCACCGCAACGCTAATTGAAATTGGACGGCGATGTGGACGAACATCATCTGCCATGGAAGCCAAGGCCTTAGATGCAATAAATGTGAGTGCATCAGCGCGCTTCATATCTGCAGAAAGCATGGACCACTCTGATGCACCTTGAGGGTTGTGCTGAAAACAATTACTTGAACTTGGGGTTGCACCGTTACCAACCTCACCCTGTCCACTACAGCTGCAGCACTCTTCTTCCTGATTTCTCTTCAAAATGTATGCCTCAATGGATTTCATAACTGTTTGCGCATCCTCAGCAGGCAAAATCGCTACAACCGTTGCCATGCCATCTGCTTCTGGATAACAAGAAACCCGACGTGAATCACGGGCGCGATCAACAACCTCTTCAAACTCTTCAGGTGCAAGCTTTGCAATGGTTGTTTTGACCTTTGTCGCCACCTGTCCTGGGGTGTGAAACTCAGCATGTGCCAAAGCGGTTTGCTCTACGCGAAATACAGCATCCTCGCTCAAGCCATTTCGAATCGCTGTCGCTGTTTCCTTTGCAATAACTGTTGCATGAGCCGCTGAGATTTCGCCTGTTGCAAGTGCAGAAATTGTGTTCGGGAGGTGCCCAACTAATACACGTGCAACATCAATTCGATTTTGTGCAGCGGTAGGGGAGAGTCGAAGCGCAGTTGCAACATCTTCGCGCTCTTCATCATCAACGGCTCCAAAGATTCCGCCACTCTCATCAGCAACTTCGCCCGCAATCGCAACTAACGCCTCTTGCTTCAACGCACATATCCAGGATTCTTGACGAT
>CAZNWM010000087.1:0-2232 GCA_964576975.1 uncultured Candidatus Planktophila sp. | reverse complement strand
ATGCGATAGCAACTGTGCCGGCGGCGCCGCCATCTAAGTTGTCAAAGAAGTTGATGGAGTTTGTGATTCCGACAATCCAAAAAATAGAGACAGCAGCGTTAAGAAATTGGTTACCCAGTGCAAATCCCATGGTGTCGGTAGCAATCAAGATCAGCGCCATGGCAGTGCCAGCGGATGTCTGTGCGATTAATCGTGGCCATGGTTGTAACCCTCTTAAGTCATCCCATAGGCCCATCGCAGCAATCAGGATTGCTGGAACTAAAACCGAACTTGCTAGTCCAAGGGATTTAACACTGAAATCTTTAGCAACCAGTGCGATGTAGGAAGTGATGACAACGCCAACGGCAATTGCAACGCCGCCTAAATAAGGAACAGGCTCTTTTTGAATCTTGCGCGCCATGTCCGGTGCATCAACTGCGTTGTAGCGAATCGCAATCTTGCGCATTGGCCCGGTAATTGCACCGACATAAACAAGTGCGACAGCACCAAGTAACAGGTACTGCGTAATTGAATAATTCATAAAGGCAAAAGTGTGAAGTTAGTTGCCCTGAGTTGTCTTAAGTAATTCACGAACTTCAGATTCGCGGTAACGGCGGTGACCACCGAGTGTTCTAATTGATGTGAGCTTTCCAGCCTTTGCCCAACGGGTGACTGTCTTTGGATCTACTCGAAATAGTGCTGCGACTTCGGCAGGTGTTAGCAAAACTTCTGCATCTGTTAATCGATTCATAGCCACCACTTAACGCTCGAAGGTCTTTGCAATACCTGTCCGTATTGCGCCTTATGAGGTGAAGTATCTAGGTGTTTTGAAGAGAATTGCAACAAAATTAGATGAATTTTTTACTTACATAGCCGATTCGTATGCGGCAACTTTGCGCCAGCGTGAGACTAAGCGTTCATATCCTTGGCCTGCAAGGGATCCATCGCCTGCGGCAAGACCTGCAAGGGAAGATAAGACATCTTCAATAGAAGAGTCTGCATCCAATCCGCTTTCACCAGATTCGCGAAGTGCGCGATCTAAATAATTTGCGAGTCCGCCGTAATCTAATTCGATTAATGATTGTGGATGAAATAAATCTAGCCATTCTTCTAGCTCTTCGATTTCTGCTTCAACAGGTCCAGGACCAAATGCGCGTTGCACAGTTTGATGTGCAACTTGGCAACGTGCTTTGGCATCAAGCAAGCGAGCGCGCATCAATGTGTAATGACCATCATCATCGATACCGCGCACTCGCTCTTCGGGTGCAAAGAGTGAAAACCATCGCGGTGGAATAACCCAGGTCTCAGTCAAAATGTGCGGGACTTTATCTTCGAGTTGTTCAACACCTGCGGTGATGACATCTTCGAGGGACTCGGGGACAAAAAACTTTGTAACTGAACTTGGCATCGAATCTTTGAAATCATCGAGGGCCGCCCAACAACGATTAGCTGTTGACCATGGCGACACATAACGAATGCCATCGACATCTAGAACGTGAGCACCATCTGGTCTGCCAGCAGGAGGCTCTGGAAAAATGATTCTGCGAAGTGCAAGTGATTGCTCTGCTGTGCGCGAATCATCTGTTGAATCAATCGATGTCCATCGCAGACGATCTACGGGATCAAATGCGGAAAGCGGTTCGTAGATTCGAAGAGATGCGACGTATGGTGTCGGGCGCATGAAGATTAGTTACGCACGTGGAATGTAATTGCCATCGGCGTAAGGATCATCATCTTCTTGTGATTGCTGATTTTGACCTTCGCCATGTAACTCTTTTGCTAGACGATCAAGATCCATCTCTTGTGAGTTGTACTTTAAATCGCGAGCTACTTTTGTTTGTTTCGCTTTTGCTCGGCCGCGCCCCATAGCGTGACCTCCTTACCTAACGGTGTGTATGTTCAACCAGAGCCGTAGGTTATCGCTATCGGCAGGCGCTCACAAAGGCAGGTATAGAGAGAGATCGGCTCGACTGCCTGAGGCTTTAATCCGCCCCGCATGAAGTTCTGCGTCCCAGGTAGCGGTGCCGGCGGCCAGAGCCAGCCATGTGTCGGCATCCATCTCAATGACATTAGGTGGTGTGCCCCGAGTATGTGTTGGACCCTCACCACATTGGATTGCGGCATACGGTGGAATTCGAACTTCAATCGCACGACCCGGTGCTTTTGTTTCAAGTAAAGCAAGTGTTCTTTTTACTTCACCCAAAATTAGTGGGTCACGACTCAACGGATAGATCCTGGTTTGTATTGTGCAGC
>CAZNWM010000086.1:0-2330 GCA_964576975.1 uncultured Candidatus Planktophila sp. | reverse complement strand
CTGTTCGCTCAAGAATCAACCACGGAATTGTGATCATGACTATTGAGTTACCAAGTCCAGATACAAAGTTAGAAATCTGAAGCAGGATGACGGGAGATCTCTTTTTCATAAACCCTTATCTTTCCCAAAGCATGTTGCATTAATGCTACATAGCATATATGCTATTTCCTATGAGTCGTAATCCTGAAGAGCCAGTTTATAACCGCATAGAGGAAGCTCGATCTGCCTTAGGGCTGTCCAGACAAGATCTTGCGGATAAAGCCGGTGTGCATTACCAAACGATCGGATATCTAGAACGTGAGGAATACAGCCCTTCGCTAGTTCTTGCCTTGCGTATTGCTAAGTCACTAAACCAAGAGATTTCAGAGCTCTTTTCCCTCACCCCATTTAAGAAAGGAAAGTAAGGATGTCTAAGAAGAACAAGATCTATTGGTTTGAGGGTGTTACTGAAAAGGGTGTAAAGGCCCTACTAAATGATGAAAACTCCAAGTTCAGATGGCTTCGACCTCAGCGAAACAGAAGAGTTTTAGTAATTATTTTGGCACTTGGTTTAATCCTTACATCGATGGGAAGTTACTGGCCATCTTTGAAAACTAATCTGAACCTATCTGATGGAACTTCAGTAGTTATCTTTTCAGTAACCGCGATATTTGTAGTCCTTGCACTGGTTGGCGGCTATTCATTCTTGCGCATTGCCGTTAGATCAATTGCTGATGCTCCCGATGAGTTATTGGATGAGCGCCAGATCGCAGTTCGCAATACCTCATTTAGATACGCCTACTTTATTTTGGGCTACATTCTGATGGGATTGATGGTGATCATCATGTTTGGACCTGAATTGCAGATGTTTCAGCCAGAGGGAAATGACGGAAGCTATGTAGTCATAGCAACCTTGTTTGCCTGTGCCGCACTGCCATCGATGGTTATGGCTTGGCGCGAGCGAGATATTTAATGAACATGCAACGTGATACTGCACCAGATGTTTTAAGAGGATTTGCGTTGCTTGGAATCCTCGTTGTCAACATCCAATTTATGGCGCTAAACAGTGATCAAGGCGCGCGCGGTGCGTGGACCCAAGGATTTGCCAACGGTTCCGCAACTTTTCTTATTGCAGCTCTCTTTGCCGGAAAGTTCTATCTGCTCTTTTCTTTTCTCTTCGGTTACAGCTCAAACTACGTAATTAGAAACGATAAATCCAATCGGGCTCGATGGGTTAAACGTTGCTTTGTACTCATAGGGCTGGGAGCGTTTCACTTTACTTTTCTTTGGCACGGAGACATCATTTTTCTTTATGGGTTCTTTGGCTTACTGCTTACTTTCTTCTTCTTTAGAGCAGATAGAACTCTTAAAATTTGGTCGCGAATAGTATTTTCGATCTCAACATTTTTTATAGTGTTAATTGGGGCTTTGGCCTTCATCGCCGAGAACGTGCTGGACGAAGACCTTGGCTCAAACACAGTATCGAGACTCGATGAGATTTTGGTAAATGGAACTTTTCTGGATTCAATACCAGCACGACTAGAAGTATGGGCACTTAGCATCTCACTCGGAATCTTTCTTCAAGGTGGTTTGGCATTTGCGGCATTCTTACTCGGCATTCGATTAGCACGCTCCAATTTTCTATCGACGCCTATAGATAAAGATGCAAACTCGAGATTGATGAAAAAAGGGCTCGTTCTTGGATTACCAATTCAAATTATTGCCGCAGTAACGCTTCTTCAAAATGAACAAGCAGCCCAACCATCCGAAAGCATCTATCTAATTGCACTCTTTGTTTCTTTTGTGACAGCCCCACTTCTTTCAATCTTCTATGTGGGAATAATTCGCAAGTTAGTTCAAGAGAAGCCGCATCTGGTTTTGTGGATGATGCCTGCCGGCAAAATGTCATTGACTGTTTATATTTCCCAATCAGTAGTCACCTCGTTGATCTTTGGTCCGTGGGGATTGGGTTTATTCCAAGACCTGCAAACTTGGCAAGTATTTTTACTTGCATTCGCAGTTTGGCTATTTCTTTCTTACCTTGCTGCAGAATGGTTAAAGAGATTCAACCAAGGACCGCTTGAAAAAATTGTCAGTTCACTCACCAGAAATCGTCACTAAAGGTTCTACCAATTGGAACGGCTTATGCAGTGTGGACTGGTATTGGCGCGGCAGGAACAGCAATCTTGGGAATGATTATTTTCAAAGATCCAGTTACCTTGGCTCGAATCACCGCAATCGCATTCATTGTTGCTGGCGCGATACTTCTGAACTTCTCAAGTTCTAACCATTAACAATAAGCATTCAATTAACAAACTATCAGGCCTCCAGATAGAGCGGTTCTTCACATT
>CAZNWM010000085.1:0-2333 GCA_964576975.1 uncultured Candidatus Planktophila sp. | reverse complement strand
GTTGGTTGATCAAGAACTCCAACGTTTTGGCCCTTAGTTCGATCAAAAATATAAGCACTTGTAGAAAGAAAACCTAAACCGTGCGCTAATTCATGAATCATTACTGACTTAAGGTCATACTCAAAGCGCGTAGGTTTGCCGAGCCCATCTAAATCCCAGTCTGCTTCTGAATTAATTTGAATAATGATTTCGGGATTTAATGTATCTAAATCTTTTCCGGCAATGGCATTGGCAAGTGCGGATGGATACCAGAGAGAAGAATCTGGTGCACCGGCAAACTTTGCGTAGTATCTATCAGGCCGCGCGCTTCCTAAGATATCGGCAGAAGTTGATCGGCTCCAGGTTGCTTCAACATTAATCGGAACAGCTGAATCAAAATTTGCAGCCCATAAATCAATTGCGTCCTGCACTTGATTCTTTGCCCATTCAGGAAAATTCTTGTAATCAACAACAAACTTCGAACGTTTTTCTAAATTAACAGAGCGCTTGGTCGGAATAGATTGGACTAGCGATGCTTCTCCTGCGTATGTGTGTCCCCACACAGTTGAAGGGGCAACTAGTGGCAGTGCTTCGGCCGCTGGTACGTAAAGTAATGAGGCAACGAGAGCAAGTAGTAGGCCCGCTACCGTGCGATTGCTGGCTCTCGTTTGCATATGTGCAAAAGGTATCAGGGTGAGATGATTTCCCCATGGAAGAGAGCAGTGCAACTAACTTCGACGAACTTTATTCGCGGATAAAGGCAGAACGGCCAATTTCTTTGGATTTTTCACAAGAACCAAAGAAACCAGAGCCAACGTTGGATGAAGCACGCGATGATTTAGCAAAATCTGTGAGCGAAATTGCACATGCACTCTTTGCAAAAAGATTTGGACCACTTGTGGGCTCTGTTACGCAAACAACGGTCAACGCCGTTTTAAAGGATCTAGAAAAGAGTGCTTACAGATTAAAGGGTGATGTCACACTCGTTGCCGAAGAGTTTATTGACCGCGCAATAAATAAGAAGCGGAACAAATAGTTGTCACAAACAATCATTACTGTTTTTTCACGACATGGATGTCATCTTTGCGATGTTGCAGTAGAAACACTCGAATCCATGAAGAACGAACTAGATTATTCAATAGATGTTAAGTACATCGATGGCGATGCCCAACTTGAAGCCTTATATGGCGAACAAGTGCCCGTAACTCAGATTGATGGCGAGCATCATGATTTTTGGCGGGTAGATCCGGAACGTTTTAGAGCTTGCCTTGAAACACATCGTCAGCGTCAATAATTTTGTACGCATACCCTTGCTCAGCTAAGAAGCGCTGACGGTTTTGTGCAAAGTCTTGATCGATTGTGTCACGCGAAACAACTGAATAGAAAGTTGCGCTGCGACCATCTGATTTTGGACGCAAGATACGACCAAGTCGTTGTGCTTCTTCTTGTCTTGAACCAAATGCACCAGAGACCTGAATTGCAATAGTTGCATCAGGTAAGTCGATTGAAAAGTTAGCGACCTTAGAAACCACAAGGCAAGAAATCTCACCAGTTCTAAACTTATTAAAGAGCACTTCACGTTCTTTAACTGGCGTTTCTCCCTTAATCAAGGGAACACCAAGAACCTCTGAGAGCTCATCTAATTGGTCGATGTATTGACCAATAACCAGAATCTGTTCGCCAGCGTGATGTGCAACGAGTGATTCAACAACATTTCTCTTTGTGCGAGTTGTTGCGCAGAAGCGATATCGCTCTTCTGGTTCGGCAGTTGCATATGAAAGTCGCTCTGTTTCACTTAAGTTCACGCGCACTTCAACGCATTGTGCAGGTGCGATATAACCCTGAGATTCGATCTCTTTCCAAGGGACATCAAAGCGCTTTGGGCCGATGAGTGAGAAAACTTCACCTTCCATTCCATCTTCGCGAACAAGCGTTGCAGTTAGTCCTAAACGACGACGGGACTGAATGTCTGCTGTAAAGCGAAAGATTGGCGCAGGCAACAAGTGCACTTCGTCATAAATTATTAATCCCCAGTCATGAGTATCAAAGAGATCAAGATGTGCGTACACGCCATCTTTTTTCTTTGTCATTACTTGATACGTTGCAATTGTTACAGGGCGAATCTCTTTTTTAGCTCCAGAATATTCGCCAATTTCATCTTCATTAAGTGTTGTGCGCTTTAACAACTCTTCACGCCACTGACGCGCCGCAACTGTATTTGTTACAAGAATCAAGGTTGTTGCTTTTGCGTGCGCCATTGCTGCTGCACCGACAATAGTTTTTCCAGCACCGCACGGCAATACAACTACGCCAGAACCACCGTGCCAAAATCCTTCTGCTGCTAACTCTTGATA
>CAZNWM010000084.1:0-2351 GCA_964576975.1 uncultured Candidatus Planktophila sp. | reverse complement strand
AGCTGTAAATCTCCGTCACTTTCAAATTCTGAAAGATGAACGTTGCAAAGCCATCCTTGTTCAGTGCGGTCAACTGTTGCACCTTGATGCGGACAACGCAGATCAAGTGCAACGTATTTATTGGTTGCGGTGCGAGCAATTCCAACAGGGATTCCTTTTATGGATCCGATTCTAGCTGCGCCACCAACTGTTGCTAGCGCAGCGAGATCTTTAAGTCTTACCGAAAGCTTTCCACCAGGAAGTTTTTTAATGGCGGGATTAGCTACTGCAGGTGCTTGCGCACTCCCCAAGAGGAGAACAGCACACGCACCTGACAGTAGCGCCCGTCGAGAAAATTCCGTCATGAAGTAATCTTAAAGGTTACTTCTTGATTGCGCGGTAAAGAGTTACATCGGCGCTTCCAAAGGCAGCAGCTTCTGGAAGTGAGTTAGCGGGCAAAACAAGAATTGTTGAAATTGCCGCTGCGATGCCGGGGGCTAGCGACAAGGTTGCCCCGGCAAAAGCTGTTGTGCGAAGTTTTGCTTTGCGATCATTTGTGATCTTTGCCTTCAATGTTGAGGCGTTTGTGATTGTCAAAACATCTAGAGTTTGATTTCCTGCCTGAGGCACAGTTGCTGTGACAACACCTTTTGTTAGGTCAATAACAGGATTGCGTAATTGAAGTTGTACGTTATTGGCGGTGTTGAAAAACACGATGTTGCTTCCCACGTGTTGTACACCTGCTTTGTTTGCAGTGATTGGAATATGGAAAACATATTGACCGCCAGCGGCGCTGATTGAATCTCCAATAACGGATGATGTTGCTCCACCTTGAACGTAGAGAACTACACCTGCAGCTTCAAGAGCTGCAGAAAGGCCAGCACCAGTTTTCATGTGTGTCATGCTTTGTCCTGGCTTTGCGGCATCAGCTGATGCGGAGGCCATGGATGTTGAAACAAAAGCGGTTGCAATTGCAAAAACCACGAGATTTTTTAGGCGCATTCTGAACTCCTTTGTTGGTTGAAAGAAGTCTGAAAGGTCACCGGGTAATCAGCAACTTGAATCTACACAGAATTGAGCACGAAATCAGATTCACAGGCAGTTCTAAGGGTAATTGCTGGTCAATAAAGCTCGTCATGTAAAGTATGGAACCTGAACTAAGAGATTGAAATCGGAGAACATAGTGACGAATAAGAGCGCCGCACAAGTCGCGCGCGATATTCGCGTCTCTGCAGCGCGTTGGACGATTCGTGCAAATGGTGGATACCTAGCCCAAGCATGCGGATCAGCTGAAATCTTTGCTTCGCTGTATTGCAACGTTCTCGACCTGGGCCCAAGTAAGGGACCGATGCAACCACCAAAATTTGTAAGTGTTCCAAACAAAACTCGTCAAGAAATTAGCGGTGAACTCTGGCTTGGTGAAGGACCTGATCTTCTTGTTTTATCTCCGGCGCACTATGGCACTGCGCAATATTGCGCGCTCGTTTCAATTGGTCGCCTCGATGAAAGCGCACTCGTGAGCGAGAGCAGTGATGGTGGGTTACTAGAACTCATTGCAGCAGAACACTCACCAGGTGTTGTTGTATCTGCTGGCTCACTTGCAACTGCTCTTGGCGTCAGCGTTGGTCGCGCCATGGCACGTCGCTTACAGAAAAAAGTTGGCGATATCTGGGTGTTTTTATCTGATGGCGAGCTACAAGAAGGTGCCACATGGGAATCACTTCAACTTGCAAGTGCGGAATCACTAACAAATCTCAAAGTAATCGTTGATATCAACAACATGCAGGTTGATGGTCCGATGAAAGAGATCATGCCGATCGAACCAATCGGGGATAAGTTCGAAGCATTTGGATGGCAAGTATTTGAAGTTGATGGCAACGATGTTGATGCAATTACAGCAGCGTGTAAGAAAGCTCAGAGTTCAGATAAACCTGCTGCAGTTTTGTGTCGAACAAAGCCATGGACAGGATTTACCTTCTTAAAAAAGCGCTGGGATGATAAAAAACTTCACTTCATCCGATTAACCGATGCAGAGCGCGAAGGTCTTGAGAAAGAGATTGCTGCCTCATGAACGAGACCATCTCAAAGCCATTTGGTAGCGCACTTGTCGAGCACGGCAAGAAACATAAAGATGTCGTTGTCATCACCAATGATTTAACTGCTAGCTGTGAAGCAGATGAATTCGCAGCGGCTTTTCCAGATCGCGCCTTTAAAGGTGGAATGGCAGAACAAAATCTTGCGCTAACTCTTTCGGGCTTTGCCCGCGAAGGTATGCGCCCGATCTATCCAAGCTTTGCTGTCTTTACTACTCGCAGACCTTACGAACAGATTGCGCTATCTATCGCTTATCCAAACTTGCCTGTTCGCCTCGT
>CAZNWM010000083.1:0-2397 GCA_964576975.1 uncultured Candidatus Planktophila sp. | reverse complement strand
TGATATCGGCCTTTGGACCGTTTTCAACTGTTGCACCTTGCTCAAGTTTATTTGGCGCGATGATGTAACGCTTTTCTCCATCTGCATAGTGAAGAAGTGCAATACGCGCTGTGCGATTTGGATCGTATTCAATGTGTGCAACTTTCGCTGGCACACCATCTTTGTCATTACGAATGAAATCGATTAGACGGTACGCACGCTTGTGACCGCCACCTTGGTGACGAACAGTGATGCGACCTGATGCGTTACGTCCACCCTTTGAGTGAATTGGACGTACGAGTGACTTCTCTGGAGTCGAACGAGTTAACTCAGCAAAATCTGGAACAGATGCGCCGCGTTGACCCGGAGTCGTTGGCTTTAATTTACGAAGTGCCATGATTGTCCTTTTCTAGATCCCTAGTTTCATAAGGTTGCCCTTACGAAACTGGGCCTCCAAAGATGTCGATACGGTCGCCAGCTGCTACCTGCACAATTGCGCGCTTAGTGTCTTTACGCTTTCCATCACCGAAACGGGTCTTCTTGTTCTTACCCTGACGGTTCATGGTGTTAACACTGAGAACTCTTACGCCAAATACCTTTTCGACTGCAATCTTGATTTCAGTCTTATTGGAATCTGGTGCAACAAGAAATGTGTACTTGTTCTCATCGAGCAATCCGTAGCTCTTTTCAGAGACAACTGGTGCTAGTAGAACTTCGCGGTGGTCTTTCATGCTGAGACCTCACTTTCACGTGCAACTGCTGTTGCGCTCTTGCCCTTTGCAGGACCGTTGAGGAAAGCTTTGATCGCAGCTTCGGAGAAGACAATGTCATCGCTTTTTAGTACGTCATATGCGTTGAGCTGATCTGGCACGAGAAGGTGCATGTCATCAGCGTTACGAAGTGAACGCCAAGCAAGATCTTCTGTACGAGCAACAACTACAAGCAAATTCTTACGATCACTAAATTGACGAACAGCAGCAATTGCAGACTTTGTTGAAGGTGCATTTGATACTGAATCAAGAACGTGAATACGTGAGTTACGTGCACGATCAGAGAGAACGCCGCGAAGTGCTGCAGCAATCATCTTCTTTGGTGTGCGTTGGAAATACTTACGTGGGCGAACAGCGTGTGCTGTACCTCCACCGATTTGGTTAGGTGAACGTGAAGAACCCTGACGAGCGCGACCTGTTCCCTTTTGCTTAAATGGCTTCTTACCACCACCGCTTACTTCACCACGGTTCTTAGACTTCTGAGTACCTTGGCGAGCAGCAGCAAGTTGCGCGGTCACAACTTGGTGGATCAAAGGAATATTTGTTTGTGCATCAAAGATTTCTGCAGGAAGATCTACAGATCCAACCTTTGCGCCAGATGCGTTCTTTACATCAATAGATAGCGTCATGGTTATGCACCAGCCTTTACTGTCTCAAATACTGCATGCTTTGCAGCTGAGCGAATAAACACAAGTGCGCCATCTGAACCAGGAACTGATCCCTTAATGAGTAGCAAGTTGCGCTCTGCATCAACTGAGTGCACAAGAAGATTCTGCGTAGTTACGCGCTCTCCACCCATACGACCAGCCATGCGCATACCTTTGAAAACGCGACCTGGTGTTGAACATGCACCAATAGAACCTGGCATGCGGTGCTTACGGTCTACACCGTGTGATGCACCAATACCGCCGAAGTTGTGGCGCTTCATAACACCAGCAGTTCCTTTACCAATGCTTGTTCCTGTTGCATCGACAATGTCACCGGGCGCGAAAACTGTTGCGCCGAGTTCTTGTCCAACTGTGTAATCACCAGCAGATAGTGTGCGAAGTTCAGCAACGCTACGACGTGGTGTTACTCCAGCTTTTGCAAAGTGACCAGCAAGTGGCTTTGAAACTTTCTTTGGATCAATTGCACCGTACGCGATTTGCACTGCTGAGTAGCCATCTACTTCAGGAGTGCGAATCTGTGTAACAACGCAAGGTCCTGCTTCAACAACGGTTACTGGAACCATCTTGTTGTTAGCATCAAAAACCTGTGTCATTCCAAGCTTCTTACCGAGAACGCCCTTGATGGACGATCCGCTTGCTTGAGTTGTGTAATTCATGGTTATCGTCCTTTCCTTAGAGCTTGATCTCGATGTCGACGCCAGCTGGCAAATCAAGACGCATCAATGAGTCAACTGTTTTAGGAGTTGGATCGATGATGTCGATGAGGCGCTTATGTGTGCGCATCTCGAAGTGCTCGCGGCTGTCCTTATATTTGTGAGGAGAGCGAATCACGCAGTACGTGTTCTTCTCTGTTGGTAGCGGTACTGGACCCGCGACAGTTGCACCAGTGCGCTCAACAGTTTCAACGATTTTCTTCGCTGAAGTGTCAATCACCTCATGGTCATAGGCCTTGAGTCGAATGCGGATCTTTTGTCCCGCCA
>CAZNWM010000082.1:0-2413 GCA_964576975.1 uncultured Candidatus Planktophila sp. | reverse complement strand
AAAGATTCAAGATATGTGGATTTCTTCCTTCTTCTGCAGACTTTCGCAAATATGGCAGGGCAGCTTGTGAAGTTAAGAATGTGCCTCGCACATTGACATCAAACATCAGATCAAAGCGCTTAGCAGGTGTCTGATCAGTGCGAGTTAGATTGATTGCACTTGCATTGTTTACCACAATATCAATCCCGCCAAATTCTTCAGCAGTTTTTGCGATGGCCGCTTCGATTTGAGCTTCATCACGAATGTCGCATTGGATAGGTAGCGCTGTCCCGCCTGCGGCTTCTATTTCTTTGGCAGCAGAAAAAATTGTTCCAGGCAATTTCGGATTTGCTTCAGCCGTCTTTGCTGCAATCGCAATCTGTGCGCCATCTTTGGCCGCGCGAAGTGCAATAGCTAAACCGATACCGCGTGATCCGCCAGTAATAAACATTCGCTTACCTGCAAGTGACATTATTTACCCTTCTTGGACATGAATTTCATGAATGCTTCCATGGCCTCTTCAGATTGAAGTGCCATTGAAAATAACTCGAACTCTGCTCGCATCACAGCCGCAACTGCGTCATGTGAGCCGCTTTTCAGAAGTGCTTTTGTATTGATAATCGCTTGCGGAGGTTGCTCGGCTATGTGCTTAGCAATCTGTAACGCAGTTGCCAGTGGATCTGTTTGAATTTGTGCAACCAATCCCATTTCTTTTGCGGATTCGGCGTTAAAAGATTCGCCAGTCATAAATATTTGCGCTGCTCTTTGATATCCCACAAGGCGAGGAAATAGATAACTTGACCCAGCCTCTGGTACTAAACCAAGGGATGTAAATGGCATTGAAAACTTGGCGGTCTCAGCTGCAATAACAACATCACAGTGCAACAACATTGTTGTTCCAACACCAACTGCATTTCCTTTAACGGCGGCAAGTAAAGGCTTTGGAAAGTTAAGTAGGGCTCCAAGAAATTTAGCGACATCAGAGTCACTATCCGATGGCGGATTGGCCATAAAGTCGCCAATGTCGTTACCTGCAGTGAAATGATCGCCTTCGCTTGTAATGATGACGGCGCGGACTGCAAAATCACCAGCAGCCTCATTAAGAGCGTGAGCCAAGCCTGCATACATATCTCGCGTTAACGCATTCATTTTTGCGGGACGGTTAAAGCTGATTGTCAGAATTTGATCAGCCGTCGTGGTCAAGATTTCACTCATCCGCGCATCCTACTTGGACCCACATTGAGTTGCGATGGTAGACAATAGAGACACACATGCACCATGGCCGGAGAGGCATCACATGTCCACAGATATTACGATTCTCATGCGAGAGCTCAGCCCATTTGAGCAGTTAGTACTTGGCCTGCTCTGCGAAGGAAAAACCAACTCAGCTATTGCCACTCAAACTTCGCACACCGAGAAAGTTATTGAAAATACGGTTTCACGTGCGGCTAAGGCCTTTAACATTAAATCCGATGCCGAAACGAACACACGTGTTCTGCTTGCACTGGCATTTCGCACACACTTTGGGGATGCAGCCTTCGACAAATTAGGTGTTGAGTGCCAGCACTTTGAAATGGACTTAGATGGCAAATCAATTTGTCATCGACATGATTAACTCGTAACTCACATCACATCTTGCTGAGTGGCAGCACCAGCATTCTCTCTATATCAACTAACTCCTTAGGTCTTTACTTGTCATGTGGTAAAAACAAACTACATAACAATTAAACATAGGAGAGAATAAAAATGAGACGCAAGACATTTGACAAAATAGTAACTTTCGTAGGATTTGGGCTTTCAGTCTTTCTACTGGTGCTGGCTGGACTCCTTAACTGGGGCGCAACCTTCGCCCAAGATTCAGTAAAGAGCCAACTTGAAAATCAAAACATTTCCTTTCCTGCAGCAGAAGCAATGCCTCCAGCCACTAAGGATCAATTAAGTAAGTGGGCTGGTATGCAAGTAACCACTGGCGAGATGGCTCGTGATTATGCCGACCTTTACATCTGGGAACACATGAAGGGTGCTGCTAAAGGCGGCATTGGAAAAGAAGCAACTTACTCTGAAGTTTCTGGCATGTACATGGGAGCTCTTGCTGGTGGAAAAGCTGGACCTGAAGAGATAAAAAAACTTGGAGATCTTCGTCAAACATTGTTTATGGGTAACACATTGCGGGGACTTCTATTGGAAGCGTATGCATTCGGAACTCTTGGAAATATTGCAGCAATTGCGGCCGTTGCTTCACTTGTTGGAGGCATTTTGCTTCTTCTTCTATCTATCGCGGGAATAGTACATATTCGTCGCACTCCTGAAGAGGCGACGATTTAACCCTCAACTCTCCGTGAGGGAAGTAAAAACCCCCCTGACTTTTGTCAGGGGGGTTTTTCTATTACCGAGAGTTTTTATCTATTAGCGTTCAATCTTTCCTGAAATAAAA
>CAZNWM010000081.1:0-2437 GCA_964576975.1 uncultured Candidatus Planktophila sp. | reverse complement strand
TTACTGCTCTTCTTTGTAAACAATTACAGGGTTTTTCTTGCGTACAGCAAGGCCTTTTGGAGGGTTCTGTGAAAGCAGCGCATCTACTTCAATACGCAATTGCGCGACTTCGATAGCCATGTTCGCCATTGCAGATTCGAGTTCGATGATGCGTTTGATGCCTGCGTGGTTAATGCCTTCACCAATAAGTCTTTGCACGGTGCGAAGGGATGCAATATCGCGAAGCGAATATCTGCGACCGCGACCTGTTGCTCGTTCTGGTGAAACGAGTCCCATGCGATCGTATTGACGAAGAGTTTGCGGATGTAAACCAGATAACTCTGCAGCAACTGAAATTACGTATAGCGCTGCGTCATCACCTGGTTGTGTTGTCTCTTCTTCTTTCATTGTGATGCCTTAGAGATAAATTCTGCGCGCACATCTTCGTGTGCTGTGGCTGCGGCAAATGCTTTGAGTGCTTCTTCAGCTTTGCCTTCTGTGTGACGTGGAACTTGTACTTCGACGGTAACAAGTAAATCTCCTGTTGTTCCGTTCTTTTGAATTCCGCGGCCTTTAACACGAAGCACGCGACCATTAGGTGTTCCTGGTGCCAAACGGACAGTGACATCATCACCAGAAATTGTTGGCACTTTTATGTCAGCACCGAGCGCTGCTTCTGTAAATGTGACAGGAAGTGTCATGGTGATGTGCTCACCTTTGCGTGAAAAAATTGGATGTGGTTTTACGTGCAGCAAGATAAATAAATCACCAGGTCCTGCTTCACCTTGTGCGCCTTTTCCTTTAACTCTGATCTTTGCTCCATCATTTACACCTGCAGGAACGCGCGCAGTGATGTTTTGTGAAGGCGCACCATCTGTCGATAAGCGAAGTTCTAACGTTGTGCCAAATACAGATTCGCGAAATGAAATCTTTGATTCGGTCTGTAAATCTTGTCCTTTACGTGGACCGCGACGACCGCCGCCAAATAAATTAGCGAAAATATCTTGTGGGTTGCCACCGCCGAAGATGTCACCGAAATCTCCGCCTTGGAAATTCTGTCCACCAGTTGGTGCGCGAAAGCCACCGCGTTCAAATAGTGAACGCGCTTCGTCGTACTCAGCTTTTTTCTTTGAATCCGACAAGATGTCATACGCCTCAGAGACAGCCTTGAACTCTTCTTCTCGCTTGGCATCGCCCTTGGTCTTATCTGGGTGCAATTCACGCGCTAAAGAGCGGTATTTCTTCTTAATTTCATCAGGGGTCGCAGACTTTGATACGCCCAGGATCTTATAAAAATCCTTTTCGTATAAATCTTTCGCGGCCATTTTTTATTTAGCTCTCTGGGTCTGTAACGCTGACTCGTGCAGGTCGCAAAATGCGATCCTTAAACTTATAACCTGGTTGCAAGATTTTGCTTGCAGTAGCAACTGCAACATCGGCCGAAGTGTCATGCATTAACGCTTCGTGAATATTCGGATCAAAGGCTTCGCCTTCTGTGCCGTATTTTTCTAATCCAATGCGCGCAGTAATTGCATTGATTTGATCTGCAACAGCTTTAAATCCACCGCTTAATTCGCCATGTGATTCTGCGCGATCAATGTCATCTAGGACTGAGAGAAATTCTGCAAGAACAGAACCAATTGCAAGTTCGTGCGCAAGTGCTCGATCGCGTTCTACACGCTTTCGGTAATTTGCATACTCTGCTTGTAAGCGTTGTAAGTCAGATGTAAGTGCTGCAACCGGATCAGTTTCCTGATCCGGCGCAGCCTCTGTTACAACTTCTTCGACTGTAACGTCTTCAGACATTACGCTTCTTCGACGATCTCAGCGTCTTCAACGCCATCTTCTGCTTGTGCACCAGGTGTTGATTGCGCCGCATTAGCTGCGTACAACGCTGCACCAAGTGCTTGGCTGAGTGTTGAAACTTTCTCAGTTGCAGATTTGATCATGTCAAAGTTTGCGCCACCGAGTGCTGTCTTAAGTTCAGCCAGTGCTGACTCAGTTTCAGTTTTCTTCTCAAGTGCTTCACCTTCTGTGAACTTGTCAGCGTTATCTGCCAAGAACTTTTCAGTTTGATACACAAGTGAATCTCCGGTGTTACGGATTTCTGCTTCTTCCTTACGCTTACGATCTTCTTCAGCGTGTGATTCGGCATCAGCCATCATGCGCTCGATTTCTTCCTTAGAGAGTGCAGAGCCACCAGTAATGGTCATGCTCTGTTCTTTTCCAGTTCCGAGATCTTTTGCAGATACGTGAACAATTCCGTTTGCATCGATATCGAATGTCACTTCGATTTGTGGAACTCCACGTGGTGCAGGTGGAAGACCTGTTAATTCGAACATGCCTAGCTTCTTGTTATAAGCAGCCATTTCACGCTCGCCTTGGTAGGCCTGAATCTGTACCGCTGGCTGATTGTCATCAGCAGTTGTAAAGATTTCGCTGCGCTTTGTAGGAATAG
>CAZNWM010000080.1:0-2450 GCA_964576975.1 uncultured Candidatus Planktophila sp. | reverse complement strand
ATGCGCAATAACATCTATGACACTGTAAATGGCAAGCCATACGGTGTCCCAATCGGCCGCGGTGCAAACCTACTTCAGTACAACGATGATGTAACAAAGGGTGCACCAAAGAGCTGGGATGTTGTTTGGGAAACAAATAGCCCATACAAGGGCAAGATCACTGCTTATGACGCACCAATTTACATCGCAGATGCTGCTGTGTACTTGAAGTATCACAAGCCAGAGCTAGGAATTCAAAACCCATATGCTCTTGATCAGAAACAACTAGATGCAGCAATTGCATTGCTCAAGCAGCAGAACACAATTATCGGCGAGTACTGGTCAGATGCAGTAGCGCAGATAACATCATTTGCTGGCGGCAACACAGTTGTCGGAACATCTTGGGAAATCCTCCGCAAGTTCGCAGGTAAGCCAAACATCAAGACCACTCTTCCAATTGAAGGTTCAACTGGTTGGTATGACTCATGGTTGGTTAGCTCAAAGACAAAGAACATTAACTGTTCTTACGCATGGATGGATTACACAAGCACAGCATCAGTAAACGGTGCGATTGCTATGAACTTCGGTATGGCTCCAGCAAACGTTGCATTCTGTGCATCAAGTGCTGAAGCACAAGCTCACTGTGATGAGTTTGCAGCTGAAGATGAGGAGTTCTGGAAGAAAGTTGCTCCATGGACAACTCCAATTGAAACCTGTATCGATGGTCGCAAGGACGTTAAGTGCACCAGCTTCCAGGAATGGACTAATGCGTGGGCAACCGTAAAGGGTTAACCATCTAGTCAAAGAAACAAGTGAATAAAGAGTGTGGGGATTTTTTCAAACGAAATCCCCACACTCTTTATCAAATCTAGAGAACAAGAAAAAATAGAGACGGGTTTATATGAGCGCAGTTACAACGAAGGTCGGCACAAAGCCGGTCTCTTCGTATCTGTATAAGCGCGCCAGATTAAGGTTATTTGGCCTTATCGCTCTGCCAATGTTTTGGATCGTGGGCGTCTACATCCTCTCTTTATTCTTACTGTTAATCACAGCATTTTGGTTTGTAGATCCATTTACATCAAAGGTGATTCCTGGCTTCACACTTGATAACTTCATTTCTCTCTTCACAGTCCAGGCTTATATTTCAACATCTATCAGAACTTTATTGATCGCACTTGCAGTCACCGTTGTCTCGGTTCTCTTTGCGGTCCCACTCGGTATTTACATGGCAAAGATTGCTCGTCCATGGGTGAGAAACGCACTAGCGGTTGCAATCACCTTGCCACTCTGGGCAGGTTATTTAGTAAAGATTATTGCGATGCGTCTGGTCTTTACAGAAGAAGGTTTCTTTAACTGGGCATTGTCCCCAATTGGAATAACAGGTCCAACGTTTTCTATCCCAGTTGTTATCTTGACCCTTACTTATCTCTGGTTTCCATATATGGCACTTCCTGTCTTCACAGCAATTCGCCAGATTCCGCCAAATCTCTTTGATGCATCAAGTGATATGGGCGCTAAAGGTTTCACCACTATCTATCGCATTGTTTTGCCACTGATTGTTCCTGCAATCATCGCTGGCTCAGTCTTTACATTCTCATTAAGCCTGGGGGATTACCTCGTAGCTAAATTCGCTGGTGGATCCACACAAATGATCGGTTCGATCATCGCATCCAACATCAACCTCAACCCACCAGTTGCTGCAGCATTTTCAATGGTGCCAATCGCATTTGTACTTATCTATCTGATGGTTGCTCGCCGCACCGGTTCTTTGGAGCGTATGTAGCCATGTTAAGACTTTCAAGAACTAGCCGAATCATTTTGATGGCCATTGTTGGCTTTGTTTTAATCTTTATGTATGTGCCGTTACTTGTTCTGATTTTAAACTCTTTTAACGAATCCAATATTTCTAGTTGGCCAATTGCCACTTTCTCAGTCCAATGGTGGGAATTCGCAGCCACATACCAACCAATTCGCACTGCTTTACTTAACTCAATCATCGTGGCAGCAGGTTCGACCATCATTGCGGCGTTCTTAGGAACCCTCGTTGCCTTTGCACTGAAGGGCTTTGATTTCTTCGGCAAGGGCACAGTAAATCTCTTGGTTGTTCTTCCTATCGCACTTCCTGGTGTTGTCACAGGTGTTGCCTTTAGCAATACCTACAACTCATTTTTGTCTCCAGCAGGTTTTAACATCGGCTACTTTGGCATGATCGTTGCTCACGCAACATTTTGTATTGTCATGGTCTTTAACAATGTATTTGCTCGCTTAAAGCGCATGAATCCTTCATTGCAAGAAGCATCGGCTGACCTTGGTGCAGGCTTATGGCAAACATTTAGGCTTGTTACTTTCCCACAATTTAGAACCGCATTTGTTGCCGGTGCACTCCTTGCATTCGCTCTGAGCTTTGACGAAGTTGTCGTAACAATCTTCACAGCCCCACCAGGGGTGGACACCTTGCCGCTATGGATCCT
>CAZNWM010000079.1:0-2457 GCA_964576975.1 uncultured Candidatus Planktophila sp. | reverse complement strand
TACGAGATGCCAGTTCGGATTTGCTTGGCACCATGAAAACATCGTCATAGGTGAGATCGTGGCTTGGATTATTTAAGAATCGCACGTTGGCTAACTCTATATCCTGTTACCCTTTTAAGCATGTCACTGGAGAATCCGAAGCCTGGGCTATCGCGACGTTCGTTATTCAAAATAGGTGGCGGAGTTGTTGCTGCGGCCATTCTTGGTTCTGCTGGGTATAAATATCTGCACCGGGGCGCTGCCATTCAGCTGGATAAGTTGGGAATTACATTACCGAAAGCGCTAAATCCGTTGCCCGCGCCGCCTGCGGATCCGGCACTGCAGATTGAAAAACTCTCAACTTTATTTACTCCTAATGACAAGTTCTTCATTATTGATAACGCAATTGTTGTGCCGCAGATCAATCCATCAGATTGGGAGTTAACCATTGATGGAATGGTGAAAAACAAAATCAAGCTTTCCTACGATGATTTGCTCGCTAGGCCCATGATTGAAGTAGATGACACCATTGCTTGCGTCTCTAATTGGGTTGGTGGGCCATACGTTGGCAACGCTCGCTGGCTTGGTGTTCGACTAGATGACCTAATCAATGAAGCACAACCTTCAAGGGATGCGGATCAAATTTTGAGTCACTCCGTGGATAAATTCACTGCAGGTTTTCCAACAGCAGTACTTGATGGGCGAGATGCAATCATCGCCGTTGGAATGAATGGTGAAATTCTTCCTGTAAAGAATGGTTTTCCTGCGCGTTTAATTGTTCCTGGTTTATACGGATACGTATCTGCAACTAAATGGTTATCTCGTTTAGAACTCACACGTTTTGATCTTAAAGAGGGCTATTGGATCAAAAAAGGTTGGGCAAAGTTTGCGCCAATTAAAATGCAATCGCGTATTGATACGCCTTATGTTGAAGAAACTTTTGCTGCAGGAAAACGTGCAATTGCTGGTGTTGCATGGGCACACAATGTCGGAGTGCAAGGAGTTGAAGTAAAAATAGATAACTCTTCATGGCGAGAAGCAACACTTGGACCAGATTTAGCAAACACAACGTGGCGCCAATGGTGGATTGATTGGGATGCAAAACCAGGAACTCACACACTTTCTGTCCGTGCAATCAATAAAAACGGAGAAATTCAAACAGAGAAGAAAAAAGATGTGTTACCTGATGGCGCTGAAGGGTGGCATACCATCACTGTCTTTGCCCAGTAAGATTGGAGCATGACAACGGAGTCAGCACTCGATACCGCACGCTCTCAATTACGACGAGCTGTAGACCTTCTTCAACTCTCTGAAAACGACTGGCAAACTCTTTCAACACCACGACGCATTCTTGAAGTCGCAGTCCCACTTCGCCGCGATAACGGCAATGTTGAAATGTATAAAGGTTTCCGCGTTCAGTATTCAACTACTCGTGGTCCATCTAAGGGCGGCGTTCGTTTCCACCCAGATATTGATATGGATGAAACCGTTGCACTCGCAATGCTCATGACATGGAAGTGCGCACTTACTAATCTTCCTTACGGTGGAGCAAAAGGTGGCATTGCAGTTGATGCACACACCTTGTCACTAACAGAGAATGAACGTTTAACACGTCGATATACATCTGAAATTTTGCCAATCATCGGACCAGAGCGCGATATTCCCGCGCCAGATGTTGGAACAGATGAGCGCAACATGGCGTGGATGATGGATACATACTCTGTAAACGCAGGATTTTCTGTCCCTGGTGTTGTTACCGGAAAGCCAATTGTTTTAGGTGGCTCACTCGGTCGCACATCTGCAACTGGTGATGGCGTTGCAATCTCCACCATCGAAGCACTGCGCGTTAAAGGAATTGATCCAAAGAACGCAACTGTTGCAATTCAAGGATTCGGAAAAGTTGGTTATTGGGCTGCACTCGCTCTTGAAAACTTTGGCCTCAAAGTTGTTGCTGTTAGCGATGTTAAGGGTGGTGTTAAAGGATTTAAGAGCGTTAAAGAGCTCTGGGATTACTACCAAGCAAACGGAAATCTCAACGCACCTGGCACGGACAAGCTGACTCAAGATGAATTGCTCCACCTTGATGTTGATGTGTTAATCCCGGCGGCCCTTGCTGATGCAATCACCGAAAAAACAGCCACAGGTATTAAGGCAAAGATCATCGTTGAAGGCGCAAACGCACCAACAACTCCTGGTGGGGATGCAATCATTAACGATAAAGGCATCCTTGTTGTTCCAGATATTTTGGCTAACTCTGGCGGTGTAATCGTTTCGTACTTTGAATGGGTACAAGATAAGCAGAATTACTTCTGGACTGTTGATGAAGTTAAGTCAAACCTCAATGACATCATGATGCGCTCATTTAAAGAAGTTGAAGAGATGGCAAAATCTAAAAAGGTTTCATGGCGCGAATCCGCACACATGATTGGTGTTGCTCGAGTTGCCGAAGCCCACAGGTTGCGCGGACTTTATCCATAA
>CAZNWM010000078.1:0-2501 GCA_964576975.1 uncultured Candidatus Planktophila sp. | reverse complement strand
TTTATTTAGCCCATTAACTGTGCAAGCTTGTAATACAACGGAATTCCAACAATTAGATTAAATGGAAATGTAATACCAATACTTGTTGTCAAAGCCAATGTTGTTCTTGCTTGTGGCAGTGCAATAGCAACTGCAGCAGGGGCAGCAATATAAGAAGCGCTCGCGCACAACAATCCCAAAACAGTTGCACCGCCAACACTTAATCCGATTACCGATCCAGCAAACACACCAATAGCACCACTTAGTATTGGAAAAGTTAAACCAAAGATTGCAAGCGGTGCACCAACGTTTATTACTTCTCGGAAATTTGCACCAGCCATATATCCAAGGTGCAACAAGAACAAGACTAAGAATCCATTTAACAAGGCAACAAAGAATGGACTTACTTTCTCATACCCTTCTTGTGTTGTAGCAAAACCAATGACCAAACCTCCAAGCAACAAGAGGACGGTTTTACCAAACAACACTTCTTTAAATGTAACTCCCCAACTCACTTGAACTGCCGATTTTCTCGATGCTAAGTAGATACCAACAATGAGTCCAGGTATCTCTAAAAGAGTAAGCAGCGCAGGAGCAAAACCTTCAACAAAGATCGAATTGCTTTCAAGGAAAAGAATTCCAGCAGAGAAAGTAACTAAAGAAGTTGATCCATAATGTGCCGCAATGGATCCGCGATCCACATAACTAAGTACTTTGATAAAACCTAATAAATAAAAAGCCATAAACGGAATCAAGATCCCGAGCGCAATTGTTGTTAAAGATGGCACAAAGATTTCTGAGAAGCTTGATGATTTAAGTGAGTAACCACCCTTTAAACCAATTCCAAAGAGTAAATACACAGTAAGAAATTGATAGATGGCCTCTGGTAGCCGAACATCGCTTTTGATTCGCGCAGCTATGAAACCGAAGACGAAGGTAAGCACGCCCACCGAAGCCAGGTTAGAGGTAGCAATCTCCCACGAATTCATAGCTTCTCCTCAAGTAGGTTACATGAAATAGTATACATGAATTAAATCTCATGTATTATCAGCCTATGAAACAAGCCCTCGAACTGCCTGAATGGACCTTTCTCTCCAACCACGGCCACGTTCTTATTCAATTGAGCATAAATCCCGATTCTCGCGTCCGAGATATTGCTGATGCAGTGGGCATTACCGAACGAAGCACGCTCTCCATCCTCTCTGATCTTGAAAGAGGCGGGTTTATTTCAGTTCAAAGAGTTGGCCGACGAAACACCTACCGAGTAAACCCAAATAAGAACTTTCGCCACCCCAATGAGGCAAAAAAACCAATCGGCGCGTTAATGAAAATCTTTTTACAAAAGTAAAAAACATGCCTCATTCCTACTTTGGCAGAAAAGCAGCACTCGCAACAAAGCATGAAAAAGGAATAGTTATTGCCCCGGCCTTTAAAGAAGTTTTAGGCCTAGAAGTTTATGAATGCAATCTGGACACAGATATTCTCGGAACATTTACGGGAGAAATCGAGCGCAAACAATCGCCGCGAGAAACTGTTTTAATCAAAGCTCGCTTAGGAATAGAACAGAGCGGTGAAGCGATCGGAATTGCGTCAGAGGGTTCTATAGGCCCAGACCCAATGGTTCCATTTATTAACTCAGATTTCGAAATCATGGCCTTTATAGACACAGAATTAAATTTAGAGATTGTTGAAAGCGTCCGCTCAGTTAACATAACTACAGCAACAAAAATTGTTCACGCACAAGAAGATTTGACCGAATTCTTAAAACGCGCTGATTTCCCAAATCATAAATTAATTGTACGAACCCAAAAAACCCCAACACTTTTCTGTGTTAAAGGTATTGATGACGAGTATTCACTCCGTAAAGCAATTGAATCCGTAAAGAAAGAAGACCCTAACGGGGTTGTAGTTATTGAAAGTGATCTACGAGCGCATTGCAGTCCATCTCGGCAAAGAATTATTGGAGAGCTTGCAGTAAAACTAGCCAATCGAATCAATCAGACATGTCCGAAGTGCAGCACACCAGGCTGGGGTGTTGTGAGCCATGTCAAAGGAATACCGTGCTCGGCATGTAAACGAATTTCAGAAAATGCGATTAAAGAAGAGGTCCTAGGTTGTTCACACTGCCTGTATGAAATGAAAGGTAAAAGCATCGCCGATGAGTTAGATCCTGCGCGTTGCGACTGGTGCAATCCGTAAACGTATTCTCAAAAATTAGCGTAATCTTCTGCCATGACAACTACAGCCACTCTGCATACTTCACTCGGTGACATCGTTATCGAATTATTCCCAAACCACGCACCTAAAACTGTTGCTAACTTTGTTGAGCTAGCAACTGGTGCACGCGAATGGACAGATCCACGCACTGGTGCAAAATCAACAGCCAATCTGTATGACGGAACTATTTTTCACCGCGTCATTGATGGCTTCATGATTCAAGGCGGAGATCCACTCGGTCAAGGAACTGGCGGACCTGGTTATCGCTTCGCTGATGAATTCCACGGCGAACTAACTTTTGATCG
>CAZNWM010000077.1:0-2510 GCA_964576975.1 uncultured Candidatus Planktophila sp. | reverse complement strand
AGAAGAGTCGCCCTATAAGCCGGAATTTTCCTGCACGATTTTTGGTGGACATTTTGAATCTGAAAACGAGCAAAAGACACAGCAATCACCTGCTGAAGGCTTCAAGACCTCATTGCAATTGGTGCATTTATAGAAAAATTGGCAAGCATCTTCGGGCATCAATTCGATTTTTGAAAAGTTACAATGTGGACAGGTAATCGATGCGTTTATGTTCATAGGTTTAGACAACTCGCATGGGTCGTAGTAAACATAAGTCTTGATTGAAAAAGACATTCAGTCATGTTTGAATATTCGCCCAGCTCTAATGCCATTTGCGATGACAAAAATCTCTGCAACTTCATGGATAAGTACAACCGTTGCCAGTCCTAAAATTCCAAACATAGCTAAAGGTATGAGCGAGCCTATCAATGCAAGCGACATTCCAACATTTTGAAGCATAATCTTTCTAGTTCGCCGTGCGTGATCTAGTACTTCGAACAAACTCTGAAGGTTTTCACCCATTAATGCAACGTCCGCAGTCTCAATTGCAACGTCGGCACCCATGGCACCCATTGCGATTCCTACATCAGCAGTGGCAAGTGCTGGTGCATCATTTATTCCATCACCCACCATCGCAGTAATGTTTTGTGATCTGAAGGTTCTTACTAACTCAGCTTTTTCCTCAGGGCGCAAATCAGCATGCACTTGAGACATTCCAAGGCTTGCACCTAGTGAACTTGCCACCCTTTGGTTGTCGCCCGTAAGCATTATCGTGGTGTAACCATCTTCGTTGAGATGGGAAATTACATCTTTGGCTTCGGGTCGTAACTCATCGCGAACTGCAATGACGCCGATAACTTTTCCATCTTCCTCAACCAGCACTGCAGTGGCTCCCAAATCTTGCAATCTCGAAACTTCTTGAGAGAGAGAACCAGCATCAATCCAACCCGGGCGACCAAGGCGAATAGTTCGACCCCGATACTTGCCTTGGATCCCTTCTCCTGAAACATTTTCGACATCTAGAATTTCAGACTTTTCTGAAGTGGCTGCGATGATTGCAGCAGCTAATGGGTGTTCACTGCGGGACTCTAAACCCGCTGCGATTGAAAGTAGATACTCCCTACTCACAGAATCCACGGTTGCAACATCAATTACAACCGGCTTGTTGGCAGTCAAGGTTCCAGTTTTATCCAATGCAATTGTGCGCACTTTTCCCAATGATTCGAGCGCTCCGCCGCCTTTAATCAGAACTCCGATTCTTGTTGAGGCACCGACAGCAGCCACCACAGTGATGGGAATCGAAATTGCAAGTGCACATGGCGAGGCTGCGACTAGGACTACTAAGGCTCTCTCCAACCAAAGAATCGGTTCATGAACGATGAATCCGTAGATGATGATCATTGATGAGAGGACCATGATTCCCGGAACAAGCTTTCCTGCAATTGTGTCAGCCAAACGTTGGCTTGGGCCCCTACGAGACTGTTCCTTCTCAACAATGTGAACAATTTTTGCCAATGAATTGTTCTCTGCCGTTGTTGTAACCTCTACCTCAAGAGGTCCACTACCGTTAATCGTTCCCGCAAAAACTTCATCACCGACGGTGGCTTCAACGGGCATGGATTCACCAGTCAATGCAGATGTATCCAACGAGGTTCGGCCAGTAATTACTCGACAATCTGCTGCAAAACGCTCCCCGGGGCGAATTACTAGGTGATCACCCGGTACCAAATCGTTTGGGGATATTTTTATTTCCTTGCCATCTCGAAGGAGCGTTGCTTCAAGTGGAACAAGATCAAGCAAGGAGCGAAGACCTCTTTTTGTTTTTTCTAATGAGAATTCTTCAAGTCCTTCAGAAATCGTGTACAGGAATGAAAGCAAAGCCGCCTCTTCGATTTTTCCTAATGCGACGGCTCCAATCGCAGCAATCGTCATCAGTGTACCTACTCCAATTTCGCCACGAAATATCGAAGTAAAGGCGTGAGGGGTAAATGTAGATGCAGCCATTACCAATGCGGCAATTTCTATTATTGAAATTAATAGAGAAGGAGTGCTCAAAGTTTCGATAACTTTCGCAATTAGAATTAAGATGCCTGCGAAACTAGCAATTCGAATTTCAGTAACTCGCCACAAATCAGCCTTCAATTGAGTTCTCCTAGCTTGACTCGTTGGCAGTCATATGGTTCTCAGTCTACTAATGGCTCAGCGAGCAAACCGCCCATAAGACTGCCCATAAGACTGCCCATATTTGCCCATCGTTTCCCCATAAAAACTTCTAAATCTGCGACAGGTTGTGTAAAAACTTGTACAAGAAATATATGGGAAAGTGAGCGGGGATTTAGCCCCCGCCCACTTATGTTAAAGAAGAGTCGCCCTATAAGCCGGAGACGACATTGTTATGCGTGAAGTCACGCTCGAAAATATGATTTGCCCCCACTATTGCCCCCAAAAGATTGAGAAGTTCTGTGGAGAGGTGCTGCCTAAGGTAATTTCTGTTGGTCCTTAATGGAGTTGTATTTGTACTTCCAAACACT
>CAZNWM010000076.1:0-2612 GCA_964576975.1 uncultured Candidatus Planktophila sp. | reverse complement strand
GCAAGGGTGAAGTTACTCTTAGCCATGGGCTTTTTCCGATACAACGATCCTTTGCAGCAGTTCATCGGTGCTGTTATTGCGTCCATGATTTTCTTGGCTATTTTGAAATGGGCGTTTTCATCCAATCCAAAGATGATTGTTCTACCAATAGCGGCAGGCAAGAAAGATGAATACGGATTGTTAAAGCCAATCGATGCTGCGCAGATGAAGATAGATGTTGCCCGTGCACAGGAGATGCTCTCGGACTTTAAGATTAAAACAACGGTTACTGATACATACGACGGCGTGCAGTTAATGGTCTTCGATAAGGATTATCAAAAAGCCATGCGCATATTAGGTCAGCCAATCGAAGGAAGTTAGGGTTAGCCATGGCCATTGTGGCAATTGATCAGGGCACTTCTGGCACCAAGGCACTTGTAATTGGTGAAACAGGTGAAGTTCTCAGCCGTGGATACGCACATCTCGATTTAGAACATGGCGCACCTGGCGTCAGCGAATGCGCCGCCGAAGATTTATGGCAATCAATTGTTAAGGCAGTAAATCAAGCAATTGCCGGATGTTCAGAGAAAATAACTGCAGTTGGATTAGCAAATCAGGGCGAATCAATTCTTGCCTGGGATAAAACAAATGGTAAACCGTTATCTCAAGTAATAATCTGGCAAGACTCTCGTTCGGCATCTTTCTGCGATGATCGCAGATCTTATTCAGATTTAATCTTGGCCAAGAGTGGTTTAGCGCTAGACCCATATTTCGTCGCACCAAAGATGGTGTGGTTACGCGAACGCGTATCAACTGGTGTCATCACGACAACTGATACATGGATCATTGCTCGATTGACGGGCAAGTTTGTAACCGATGTTTCAACTGCGTCTCGCACATTGTTATTTGATTTGCATACTCGCACGTGGAGCACAGAGTTAGCAGATATTTGGGGCTTAAACACTGCAGAGCTGCCTGAGTTAATCAACAACGATGTTGCTATTGGCGAAATCTGTCACCCGGACCTAGAAGAACTTCGTGGCGTTGTATTAGCTGGTGCAATGGTTGATCAGCCTGCTGCATTATTGGCAGAAAACTGCTTCGCGCCAGGTCAGGCAAAGTGCACATACGGAACTGGTGCATTTTTACTTACAAATATTGGTTCGACGCCAAAGATTTCAGCACATGGTTTAGCAACATCTCTTGCATGGAATATCCGCGGTGATTCTGCTTATTACTTAGATGGACAAGTCTTTACAGCAGCAACTGCTGTTCAATGGTTAGTCGATAATGATTTATTGGCATCGCCAGAAGCAATCGACTCATTGCCCGATGCACGTGGAGTAATGGCAGCACCTGGTTTTGCAGGTTATGGCGCTCCGCTATGGAAACCACATGCAACTGCGAGCATTGCAGGTTTAACTCTGAGCCATGGCAAAGGTGAAATTGCACGAGCAATGGTTGATGGAATTGCTGCGCAAGTTGCTGATCTGCTGGGAGCAATTGCAGCCGATGGTGTCGCGGTGAAAGAACTTCGTGTTGATGGCGGGTTGACGCAATCACACACATTGATGCAGATGCAGGCAGATCTTGCCCAAGTAAATATCGAGGTCTATCCGCATCCAGATGCAACTGCGATGGGAGTTGCTAACCTTGCTGCAATGGCAACTAATAGCGCACTTAATCTCGGAGATTTCGCTTCATCATGGAAACCTGTCGAGCGTTATTCACCCAAGTGGAGCGCCGATCGCGCACAGAGTTACTTAACACAGTGGCGTGCACTGCCTGCAAATGCCTTGGAATCCGCGCATGAGTAAAAAAATATACGATGTTGCAATCATTGGCGCCGGTGTTGTCGGAACAGCCATTGCGCGCGAATTATCAAAGCACAATGTTTCTATTGCAGTTATTGATGCACACTCAGATGTTGGCGATGGGACATCTAAGGCAAACACCGCAATCTTGCACACAGGTTTTGACATGGTTCCGGGTTCACTTGAATCCAAACTTGTGGCTCGTGGTTATCACTTGCTGCGCGACTATGCGCGTGAAACTGGTATCGCCGTAGAAGAACTCGGCGCCTTGCTAGTTGCCTGGAACCAAGAAGAGCATGACAATCTTGCAAAGCTACAAGCAAAAGCAGTTGAAAATGGTTACAAAGATTCAGTCATCATTAGCGCTGACGATGTCTATGCCCGCGAGCCGCATTTAGGACCTGGTGCACTCGGTGCACTTTATGTTCCTGGTGAATGGATTATTGATCCGTGGACGCCAATTGTGGCCTTTGCTACGCAAGCAAAACTAGCTGGCGCCGACATACTTTTAGGTACTGCAGTTACTGGTGTAACCATCGGTGCGCACAACACTTTGCACACAACTAATGGTGATATTTCTGCGCACCATGTGATTAATGCTGCTGGTTTGTATAGCGATGAAATAGATGGAGCATTCGGAATAAAGGACTTCACGGTTATTCCACGTCGCGGCGAACTAATGGTTTTTGACAAACTTTCTCGCACTTTGATTTCTCACGTTATTTTGCCTGTGCCTTCTTCTATGGGCAAAGGCGTGCTGGTCTCCCCTACGGTTTTTGGAAACATCATGCTCGGGCCAACTGCGCAAAACTTGGAAGA
>CAZNWM010000075.1:0-2620 GCA_964576975.1 uncultured Candidatus Planktophila sp. | reverse complement strand
GCTCCATCTCCCCTTATTCTTTAACTCTTACACGAATTAAAATAGGGAGCGCTCGTGGCAATTGTTAGCATCAATATTGAATTAGTGGCAGAGATTCCATTGACGATTAATGAATCTTCACGTCAAGAAGGTCAGTCATACATTGATCTCATTACAGAAGCAGCCACAGCCTTCATGGAAAACAATGACCTCAATCAACTTGATTTTCAGATAAAGGTTGTTGGCGACGTTATTGCTGCCGAATAAATGACAATCACAATTCGGCCAATAGTTCATAGTGACAAAGAACGTTGGCTGGATCTTTTCAAGCAGTACATCATTTTCTACAAGTCTAGTTTGAGTGATGAGCAATTTGAATTAGATTGGCAACGCATTAACTCAGATTTCAATATCAACGGATTAGTTGCCGAACTAGATGGCCACGTTGTTGGTCTTGCTCATTACATTTTCAGACCATCTACATGGGCCGAAAAGGATTTTTGCTACCTAGAAGATTTGTTTGTAGATCCTGCTGTGCGCGGTAAAGGCATTGGTCGTGCACTCATTGATGCATTGCACAAGGTCGCTATTACAAAAGGCTCAAAACGTTTGTATTGGACTACTGCGCCAGATAACGAAACGGCTCGAAAGCTTTATGACAAGGTAGCAATCACTGACCGTGTTCAGTACAAAATAACTATTTAATGCTTCTTTCGTATCCCCACACATCGTAATCATCTAAATCTGGCGCTTTAAACCCTCTGAATTCGAGCGCTGTTACCGCTTGGCACTTATGTTCAATTACATGATGTACTGCTTGCGAGAGAATTGTTGAAGCTTGCCAGTAAGAAAGAACTCCGCTTCTATTTACCTCAACAATTCGATCAGGCTCATTGACAAGTGCCAACAACTCTTCATCAAATTTCTTTAAATTATTAATAAGAACCTTTAACTCCTTCATATTTGTAGGTTTTGACATTTGTGTTATATCACGAGCATTTATTCGAAATACCAATCGATCGGCAGAAACAATCGTATGAAAAAGTATTTCGGCTACATCCCAATTCTCATGAGTCACATACGCACCCAGAGCCTCATCAGGCAACTCTGAGATTTGAGTAAAAATCTGCTGATTCGCCCATGCCATGTGACCCAACATGGTTTCGAGAGTGATTGTCATGCACAAGAGTTTATGTGATTGAAGCGGCAAAAGATATGGAAAGATTCTCGCCATGAACAGCCGCACTCCTTTCTTATCAGCCGTAGTTAGTCTTTCAATTCTGTTTTCAGTAAATCCTGCTGTAGCGGCAGCAAAACCAAAGCCTCTACCCGGTGTGACGGCAGCTGATTTGACGACGAATCTTGAAAATCGTCGTTGGAAATGCTCAAAACCTGAGAAATCTGATGCGAACACAACAACTTTTAATTGCTCTAGTAAAGATAAAACCGCAGGTGTGAAAGTTTGGGGCACCAATGCACGTGACATTACTTGGATAACGGTTAATGCAAACTCCAAGATTAGTTATGGCTGGCCGAGATTTATTGCGACTTTGCCAATTGATGGCGTTGATCCAGTTGCTGCTCAAAAATGGGTGACAACTGCACTCAATGCAAAGGCATCCTCAAACAAAGTATTTGGCGACATCAAGTTCAGCGTCGTCATCGGAAGCGGAATAGCTCGTACTCTGACCATCGCGCATAAGAGCACACTCCAGCCTTAGTGTCGGGTGACAACTAATCACCGCGTTTGGCCGATGGTGAATATGGCTAAGTCAGCGACCATGCTCGTGAAGACTTTGACTTCGAGGGTGCGGCTTTTTACCCGACGGAGTGATCTGCAGATCGCCCAAAAATGCATGGGAATAAAACTTCAGGTCTGACTGTTAATTTACGTGGACCTGCCAAAGTGGGGGTTCACCGAAGGCACTTGGTCTCTTTGACACTTGCTTTGATGTTAGAAAGATCAAGTCCGTTAGGTATCTCGCATAAAGGAGAAATCTAAATGGATTACACACTAGTAAAAAACAAGCGTTCAAATTCATTTCCATCTATTACTCAGTACTTTCCCAATTTAGAAGCCTGGTCAGTCGGTTTTGACCGTGAGTGGCGACTTTTGGAAGAGATGCAAAACACTCTAATGGGTGGTACATCTTCATACCCTCCATATAACATCAAACAACTGAGCGAAGACAGCTACAAAATTGAAATGGCAGTAGCTGGATTTGCAAGGTCAGAATTGCGAGTTGAGCTACACAACAATCAACTCACAATTGAGGGGTCTAAGCAATCAAATGATGAATCAACCGACTTTGGTTATGTCTATCGCGGAATAGCCGGTCGTCAGTTTCGTCAAACATTTGCTTTAGCCGATCACGTAAAAGTGATTGAATCTGATCTATGCGACGGAATACTTTCCATTAAATTAGAGAGGGATCTGCCTGAAGAGAAAAAACCTCGCTTAATTGAGATCAAGTAATTAGCAATTAAAAAGCAGAAAAGTCACCTGTGAAACCGCAGGTGACTTTTTTGCTACGTGCGCTCAATCAATAGGTAATGTCCCTAAAGCAAGGGATTTGAATCTGACTTTGTAGCGTGGAGTGCGCCCGAAGGGATTCGAACCCCTAACCTTCTGATCCGTAGT
>CAZNWM010000074.1:0-2628 GCA_964576975.1 uncultured Candidatus Planktophila sp. | reverse complement strand
AGTGATGTTTCAGATATTTTGCGACTCATCAACGATTTAGCACTCTACGAAAAAGCTCCGAATGAAGTAGTTGCAACAGAAGAACTTTTGAAAGCTGCCCTATTTGGCCCTCAACCGCATGTATTTGCCCATGTTGTCGAAGTCGATGATCGAATTATCGGAATGGCTATCTGGTTTTTGAATTTTTCAACATGGCAGGGCATTCATGGAATTTATCTAGAAGATCTCTACATTGAACCTGAATATCGCGGGCGTGGTTACGGATTAGCACTTCTTAAACACTTAGCAAAGGTTTGCATAGAACGCGGTTACGGCAGATTTCAGTGGTGGGTATTGGATTGGAATACTCCATCGATCGAGTTCTATCAATCTCAAGGCGCTGTTGCAATGGATGAGTGGACGGTATTTCGCGTGAGCGGGGAAGATTTGAATAAACTCGGATCATGAGCGCACGCGTCCTTTCGATAAACATCACTTCAATTGTTCACCAAGGTGAGTGGACTGGAAGCGAAGGACGCACAGGTATAGATAAGCGAAGTGTTGCAGGCCCAATCGAGTTTAAAAATAACGGTGTCGTCGGTGATCGCGTTATTGATACACATGTTCATGGCGGATATGACCAAGCCGTTTATGCCTACGCTCATGAAGATGCACAGTGGTGGGAAAAAGAAATTGGAGAGGAAATTACTGCTGGTCGCTTTGGTGAAAACCTGACAACCGAAGGTATTGATGTAAATGCCGCATTGGTTGGAGAACAGTGGAAAATTGGATCAGTAATTCTTGAAGTTTCGCAGCCTCGTATTCCCTGTCGTGTATTCGCTGGATTTTGGAAGCGTGCAACGCTCATTAAGGATTTCACACAAGCAGGGCGCCCAGGTGCTTACCTTCGAATTATTCAAGAAGGAACAGCCACAGCAGGGGATTTGATAGAAGTAATCTTTAAACCTGATCATGCAGTAAGTATCAGTGATTTGTTCTCTGCCAAAAGTGGAGAACGTGCAAAGATAAATGAAATCAAAAGCGTGCCACAGCTATCTCAGGGATTTAAAGAGTGGGCCGAAAAGATTGCAGCCACACAGAATTAAGCAATAGCTGCTGCGATTGCCTTTGTATGCGCAGGAGTAGAGCCACAGCAAGATCCAACGATGTTAACGCCCATCTCTTTCATTTCAGCGGCGTACTTGGCCATTTCATCCGGTGTACCTTCGTAAATGAATGTATCGCCAACTAGCTTTGGAAGTCCTGAGTTGGATTGAGTAATAATGAAAACGCCTTCTGGGCGAGCATTAACCATTTCTTGTGCAATCTGACGCATCTCATCTGTTCCACGACCACAATTTGCACCGATGATTCGCACGCCAATTGATGAAAGTTGAGTAACAGCCATTGCTGGCTTTACACCCATCATCGTTCGCAAATTAGTATCAAAAGACATTGTGACAATAATTGGCAGGCCGGGTGCAACCTCTTTTGCTGCTTCAACGGCCGCTTCAACTTCTGCAAGATCACTCATTGTTTCAATAAGTATTGCGTCAACACCGCCCGCAACTAAACCTTTGATTTGTTCAGCGAATAACTCTTTGGCGCTCTCTGGAGTCAATGTGCCCATCGGATCCATAAGTTCACCTGATGGACCGATATCGCCCATAACAAAACAACCAGGATGACGGTCAGCTACTTTGCGTGCGATTGCAGCCCCTGCTTGGTTTAACTCGATGACGCGATCTGCAAGACCATGTAATTCAAGTCGACCGCGTGTGGCACCAAAAGTATTTGTTGTGATGAACTTTGCACCAGCTGCTGCGTAGGCTTCGAGCACCGCCTCGATTTCTTCTGGTTTTTCAACATTCCATAGTTCGGGGGCGCCACCGTCAGTTAATCCGCGCTCTTGCAACATTGTTCCCATTGCACCATCGGATGCGAGAACAGCGTTTGCAAGTGCGTCATATATTGCTGACATGTGTAATTCCTTAACTCGCAGGATTTATTGCATCAAGAATTGCTTGTAACTTACTTTCAGAAAACTCTTCTTCAAGGGCTGCAGTAATTCGCGCCGCAAGTTCTGCTGGAACTTCATCTGATGGTGTCCAGGGATCTCTGTTCCAGCCAGCGGTGTATGCATCGGCATCGATTTCGCCCATACGCATGGCTGCTTCATCAATTGCTTCCTGAAAGCGCGCAGGCAACATGACTTTTATTGTGTCAGCACCATCTCGAGCCATCACCATTGAAGGGATTTCTCTCCATCGCATTACTTGATATTCGCTCATGAAAGTAAGGCTACCAAGTGATGTTCACTATTTCACTCAGAGGTTTACGGGTGCGAGGCGCTAATTCACGCGCCTTAATCTCATCAGAGAGTGAATCTGGGGATGTGCGCTTTCCAATAGCTATGCACGTGACGGGTTCGATGCCTGCTCCAAGTGGGAACTTAGATTTAGCAGCTGCGCTATCAAATCCACTCATCTGGTGAATGTCATATCCACGATGATTTGCTTCAACAGTCATTAGAGAAACAGCTAGACCAGTGTCATATAGAGCTGTTGGGTTTTCCTTTCCATCTTCACGAAATGTAATTGCATTCGTCAACACAAGTGCAGATGCACGAGTTGCCCACTCCTGATTAAA
>CAZNWM010000073.1:0-2714 GCA_964576975.1 uncultured Candidatus Planktophila sp. | reverse complement strand
TCACCAAAGTAAATACGTGGCTCAAAATCGCCGAGTCCCTTAGTTGGTGGCAAGTCTCCAACTACGAATGAAGGTTTTCCATCTGCGTCACGAACATTTCCATACGCTGCTGCAAAACCAAAACCGTGTGTGTAAACAAGGTGATCGTTAATCCAGTTACGACTTGGGTTTCCGTCAATGTTTAATTCGCGAACAGCCACGATGGTGTCGTATGAAACTCCATCAACTTTGTAGCGATCAACATCGAGAGTCGGTGCAAATGTGTAGTACGGCTTAATTTGCTGAAGTTGTCTAAATGTTGGCGAAAGCACATTTGGATCCATTAAACGGATGTTTGCAATAGTTGCCGCATTGTTAGAGAGCTGACCCGCAGAAGCATTAAGAGTTGCTTCAAAATCCTTTACCTCAACAGCTGATAAGCCGAATGCATCACGAGTTGCGTCAATATTGCGTTGAATAAATGGCGCTTCCTTTGAAGACTCACTTGGCTTTACTTGGAATTGTTGAATCGCAGCTGGGTAAATACCTGCAATAAGAACTGATGAAACAACTAGCAGTGCTGTTCCGGCTGCAGGCAGTAGCCATGACTTGCGAACAATGTTGGCAAAGAAGAGAAGTGAACAAATAAGAGCAATACCAGTCAAAATTGCTTTTGCAGGCAAGAGCGCATTGACATCGGTAAAGGTCAAACCTGTAATCAATCTATTTTCTTTAAGAGCAAGTGCGTAACGATCTAGCCAATATGCACCAGCCTTAAGAAGTACAACCAATCCAAGAAGAACTGATAGCTGCACGCGAGCTGCAACTGTTGTGCGCTCTTGCGCAACTTGTGGGCGAATTCCGCCATACAAGTAATGCACAATTGCAGAACCGATAATTGCAAAGACCAGTGTTGAGATTGCCCAACCAATTAGTGCTTGATACATCGGCAACTTAAATGCGAAGAATGAAATATCTAATCCAAATTGAGGATCGGTGACACCGAATGGAGTTGAATTTCTAAAGAGCAACCATGTGTCCCATAGTGTCGAGGCAGATGATCCTCCGAAATAAAAGAGAACTAGTGCAAGACCAACTAAAACTAAACGTCGGATTGGTTCAATTTGTGAACGGTAGCGCTCGAGATTATCTGCCTCACTTGTAAGCGGAACGTATAAAGGTCGCTTTCGGTATGCGATGTAAACATTGAGAGTGATAATCAATGATGTTGCTAGACCTGCAATTACAAAGACTGTTGCCTTTGTGAGAAGAATTGTTGACCAGACTTCGGTGAATTCAACAGATTTAAACCAGAGCCAATCTGCATAGAAGCCGCTGAGGCTTACGAGTGCGATTGATGCAACAACCAAAATTCCAATAACGATTGGAAGCGGTCCACGGCGACGACGGTTAAAGTTTAAATTCGGGAAGCTATTAGTCATGAGTAAAAGATACTGAACCGAGCGCTTTGTTTGCCACTTGAGGGTTTTAGGCCCTAAGTGCGCAGGTCATGCCTAACTTTTCGGGCGAACTATTGGCAGAAAGTGCCTTAACAGCATCGTCAATGGTTCGGATTGAATAGACCGTTATGGTCGATGGAACCGAGGTTATCTCTCGGCAGTTTGCTTGTGGGGAGAGAAAAACAGTCACACCTGCACGTTCTGCTGCAATTAGTTTTTCATCAATGCCACCAATTGGTCCAACATTTCCAGAAGTATCAATTGTTCCGGTACCTGCGACTTTTCGTCCTCGCAATAAATCATCCGGTGTGAGCTCTTCGATAACACCAAGAGTGAAAATCATTCCACCGCTTGGTCCACCAGTGTCTTTCACATCCAAGGTAATTAACTTTGGATCAACACTTGGCAACTGCGGATAATTCTTTTTCATATACGCAAGTGCAAGAGCTTTCGCTTTATCTTGCGATGTAGTCATGTCAACTTTGGCTTCTTTATCAATTACCTTGGCACTTACATTGTCCGGATAAACAACTGATCGAGGAAAAATTCTTTGATCGCCATTGGCCCAGCCATAGAGAATCTCCGCAGAAAACATTGCAGAGCCGGGACTAGTTACACGCACGGCTAGCAAATACAGCGAGCCCGTTGGCTTATATGCGTTTTCGGATTTAATCGAAATGACTTTATCCAAAACATCGGTTGCGCCTCCAGGCATAACAACTACGAATGGCAGTGGTGCAAATAGTGCTAATCCAAAGAAAAGTGAGATAAATGCTTTAACCGCAATTGGTAGAGATGAATAACGCATTGCTACAGCGGTCTGCGATCTTCGTCAGACGTTGGAGTGTGTGGTGCCTGAGTTGGCGCCTGTGGTGAATTGGGATTTGGAATCTGATTGCGCGTTGGATCGTTGCGATTAACTGGTCTCTGATCATTGGGATCTCTAAATGTGCTTTGAAACTCTGCAAACTTTCCAATTGAACGACTTGTTTCTGATTCGAAACGATCCTTAAATTTAGTAACCCACACTACGTAACCTAAAGCGCCAATTAAGCCCGCGGCAGGAATTACCCACCAAATGAGGGCCACGAAAGCGCTGGACATGTTCATAGCCTAGAGGTTCTGTGCTCTGGTGGTGGAACCAGTGATTCACGGGGAGTATGGCGCCCGCAACATCTGGTGGAATTATTTCCACTCGCCAAGCGTTATAGGCACTGTCACACTAACAACCTGAACTCTTGAACAAAGAGCGCGTACAGTTGTTAGGGCAGAAAA
>CAZNWM010000072.1:0-2804 GCA_964576975.1 uncultured Candidatus Planktophila sp. | reverse complement strand
AAGCGCCTGCGAACAATTCTGAAATTCGGTTCACTTGTTTTCGGAATTAGCGCACTCTTTTTGCTTATTGCTCCAACAACTTTTCTAGAGTTACTTAATCTAGAAACATCAGAATCGCTTGAGTGGTCAATGCGCATGATTGCAATCACCTTGATTGCCTTAACTGGAAACATGCTCTCTGTATCTAGATTTGGTAGCGAAACAAGTGTTCTCTTCTCTGCACGGATAATGATTGTTTCTGCAGCAGCATTGGGCGCTCTTACTCTCTTGATTCCAGCAGAATTTACGTGGTTCACAATTGCATATGCTGCGATTGGATTCTTATTCAGCCTGGCTTATTTGTCAGCGCTATTGAGAAAATAAATGAGCGACGGAATCAGATCGGAAATTCTGGAAACAGGTAACGAGCAGATTAAATCGGCTCGGATTGTAATCAACGCTCCAGCAGAGAAAATCTTTGCGGTCCTCTCAAACCCACATCGGCACAAAGAAATTGATGGCTCCTCGACTATTCAAGAAAACATCAGCGGGCCCGATAAGTTAGTTCTAGGCTCTAAATTTGGAATGAAGATGCACCTTGGTATTGATTATCGAATTAAGAACACAGTTGTCGAATACTCTGAAAATTCTCTAATTGCCTGGCGCCACCTTGGAAGATGGATTTGGCGTTATGAATTGGTGAACATTGGGCCACAAATAACCCAAGTTACAGAAACTTTTGATGCATCCCGCGCGCCATTAATTGCTAAAGCGTGGTTATCTTTTCGCAAGGCATACCCTTGGACACAGAAAGCAGTCGCTAAAACATTAGTGCGACTTAAGTCCACGTGTGAAGGATAAAAATGTTAAAGAAGTTAACTGCTGAATTTCTAGGTTCATTGCTGCTGGCAGCAAGTGTTGTGGGTTCGGGCATCATGGCTACGACATTGACACAAGACATTGCGATCCAGCTCTTTGTAAACACGATTACAACCGTCTTTATGCTCTTTGTGATTATCACGCTTTTTTCATCTATCAGTGGCGCACACTTCAATCCGCTTGTGACGATCGTAGAACTTTTCTATAAGAGAATTACCTTTCAAGAAACAGCGTTATTTATTGTTATGCAGGTTATTGGCACCTCAGCCGGGGTTGTGATCGCAAACTTAATGTTTGATAAATCAGCGATTGAACCATCGACCTTTACACGAAGCGGAAGTTACCTTTTTCTTGCAGAAGTGGTCGCAACCGCAGGACTGATTCTTAGTATTCTGCTCTTGCGTCATCAAAATAAAGGTTCGATGGCTGCAGTAGTAGTTCCTGCATGGATTGGTGCGGCCTACATATTTACTTCATCAACATCTTTTGCAAACCCTGCAATTACATTTGCCCGAAGCCTGAGCGAGTCATTTGCTGGAATTGCGATTGAATCCGTGCCGATGTTTATCGTGGCGCAATGTCTTGGCGCTGTACTAGGAGTCTTATTGGCTGCCTTGTTAACAACGGATGCAAAGGATAAAAATGTCATCGGCTAAACCAACAGTTCTATTCGTTTGCGTTCACAACGCAGGTCGCTCGCAAATGGCAGCAGGATTTATGAGAACCCTCGGGGCTGATCGTGTTGAAGTCTTGTCTGCAGGTTCAGCGCCAAAAGATTCAATAAATCCAATCGCTGTCCAAGCAATGCAAGAAGTTGGCATTGATATTTCCAATAACACCCCAAAGATTTTAACTCCGGAAGCTGTCCAAGAATCTGATGCAGTAATCACTATGGGATGTGGGGATGCCTGCCCGTTCTATCCCGGAAAGCGCTATGAAGATTGGGTACTTGATGACCCTGCGGGACAAGGAATTGAATCTGTGCGCGTGATTCGAGATGACATCAAGAAACGTGTAGAGCAACTCTTATCTGAACTTCTCTCGTAACTTTTCTCCGCAGAATAGACTGGTGCTATGAAGCGCCTATTTACTCGCACCATTGCGCTCTTTACTAACCGCAAAATCTGGGTCAGACAGATTGTTGTTGCAAGTCTTGCAGCGGGCGCGGCGTGGCTAATAGGGGAACAAGCATTTGATGGCGGGGGATTAGTAGCAGCAATTGTCTGCAGCTTGAGCATTCGAATCTCTTTATACAAATCTGTTCGTGAAGGTTTAGGACAGATTCTGGGTACTGCAATTGGTGCAGGTATCGCACTGTTAACCGTTTACTTCTTTGATTTTGGTGTAATTGCTGTGGCAACAACAGTTCTTTTATGTTCAGTAGTCGCACGAGGATTGCGATTAGGTGAAGTTGCTTCAGTAAACGTTCCGGTGACGGCTCTTATTGTTATAGGTCCAGGAATTAGCAGCAGTACTGCAGAACATCGTTTGTTTTCTACATTAATAGGCGCCGCTGTAGCAATTGTTTTCTCCTACTTTTCTCACGCAAGTACTCCTGCTGGCAGAACAATTGATCAGATCACTCGACTTGGAAAGAAATCTGCAGATTTACTAGGAAACATGGCAGAAGGAGTTGCCAGCGGATACTCACAAGATGATGCAGGTAAGTGGTTGTTACGCGCACGTATTTTGATTGAAGAGATTCCTAGCGTTCGCTCACAGGCACTTGAAGCAAAAAGGTATGCACGATGGTCACCACTAGCCGAAGTTGATCAAGCTGATGCTCTCTACCTTCGTGGCGTCGCCATGGAGCATACAGTTGTGCAAGTTCGCACGATCGCACGAACTCTCTTTGATTCAGCGGTCGCAGGCGGTGTAACCCAGTTTGCTAATCGTCAAATAGGTAACGCACTATCGGCCACAAGTTATGCAATTTCAACCAAGGT
>CAZNWM010000071.1:0-2874 GCA_964576975.1 uncultured Candidatus Planktophila sp. | reverse complement strand
GTGAAGATGTAGAACAACGCCGTGCATTTATTCAACGCAACGCTAAAGACGTTAGGTTCTTGGATATCTAATGGATGACCTAACTAAAAACCCAGATTTTGATCGCATTGAAAAAGTCGATCTCCAAGTTGAGATGGCGCGTTCATATCTCGACTATGCAATGTCAGTCATTGTTGGCCGCGCACTTCCAGATGTTCGCGATGGATTAAAACCAGTTCACCGTCGCGTTTTATATGCAATGTATGACGCTGGTTATCGCCCAGATAAGGGTTATTACAAATCTTCACGCATTGTTGGTGACGTTATGGGTAATTACCACCCACACGGTGACACTGCTATTTATGACTCTGTAGTTCGTTTAGCTCAACCATGGTCACTTCGTTATCCACTCGTAGATGGAAACGGAAACTTCGGTTCTCCCGGCAACGATCCTGCTGCTGCAATGCGTTATACAGAAGCGCGTTTAGCTCCACTGGCAATGGAAATGATGCGAGATATCGATGAAGACACAGTTAACTTTTCACCAAACTATGACGGCCGTTCACAAGAGCCAGATGTATTGCCATCTCGTTTACCAAACTTATTAGTAAATGGTTCTGCAGGTATTGCTGTTGGTATGGCTACAAATATTCCACCACACAATCTTCGTGAAATTAGCGAAGGCGTTATTTACGCACTTGAAAACCCAGACATGCCATCTGATCAACTCCTTAAACATTTACTAACAGTTGTAAAAGGTCCAGATTTTCCAACAAAGGCTTTAATTGTTGGTCGCACAGGTATCGAAGATGCATATCGGACCGGCCGCGGATCAATCACAATGCGAGCAGTTGTACAAGTAGAAGAAATCAACAAGCGCACATGTCTTGTAGTTACAGAACTTCCATATCAAGTTAACCCAGATAATCTCGCTCTTAAGATCGCCGAACTCGTTAAAGATGGAAAAATTAAAGGCATTGCAGATGTGCGCGATGAAGGCAATGAACGTCTAGGCCAACGCCTTGTTATTGTTCTGCAGAACTCTGCAATTCCAAAAGTAATTCTCAACAATCTTTATAAGCAGACTCAATTACAAGACACATTCGGTGCAAACATGTTGGCGCTAGTCGATGGTGTTCCACGCACACTACGCCTGGACGAATTCATTCGTTACTACATCGAACATCAAGTAGAAGTAATTGTTCGCCGCACAAAATTCCGTTTGGCAGAAAAAGAAAAACGTGCACATATTCTGCTCGGTTACCTCAAAGCACTAGACGCGCTAGATGCTGTCATCGCTTTAATCCGCGCAAGCACAACACCTGAAGAAGCCCGCACAGGTTTGATGAAACTTCTAGATGTAGATGAAATTCAAGCTAACGCAATTCTTGATATGCAGTTGCGCCGTATTGCAGCTCTTGAGCGCCAAAAGATCAACGATGAGTACGACGGTCTTATGAAAGACATCGTCGAACTCAACGCAATTCTTGTTAGCCCTGAAAAACAGCGCGAAATAATCAAAACAGAGCTCTCAGATTTAGTTGCCAAATACGGAGACGAACGCCGCACACAAATCGTTGCTAGCGAAGGTGACTTCTCTGCAGAAGATTTAATTCCAGACCAAGATGTAGTTGTAACAATTACTCACGGCGGATACTCAAAGCGCACGGTCGCAGATCTCTATAGATCACAACGTCGTGGTGGTCGCGGAGTAAAGGGCGCAGCGCTTAAACAAGACGACGTCGTCGATCACTTCTTTGTGGCGTCCACTCATGACTGGTTGCTCTTCTTTACAAATCAAGGTCGCGTATATCGTGCAAAGGTTCATGAATTACCAGATGCTGGTCGAGATGCACGTGGACAACATGTTGCAAACTTGATGGCATTTAAACCAGATGAACAAATCGCACAAGTTTTATCCCTTAAGGATTATGCAGCAGCTCCATATTTAGTACTTGCAACAAAGAGTGGACTTGTTAAAAAGACACCATTGGTTGAATACGACTCACCACGTACCGGCGGATTGATTGCAATCTCACTCAAGGGCACCGATGAAGTTGTTAGCGCATCTCTTGTTAACAAAGACGATGAATTACTTTTGGTTTCTAAAAAAGGAATGTCACTACGATTTACTGCAGATGATGAATCACTACGACCAATGGGTCGCTCAACTAGTGGCGTAATCGGAATGAAGTTCCGCACGGGCGATGAATTACTTGCAATGGCGCGAGTTAATTCACAACTTGAAGGAAACTCATTTGTGTTTACTGCAACTGACGGTGGTTACGGAAAGAAAACTCCGATCGAGGAATATCGTTTACAAGGTCGTGGCGGAATTGGAATTAAAGCTGCAAAGATCGACGAAGATTCTCGTGGATCACTTGTCAGCGCACTTGTGTTACAAAACGAAGATGAGGTTCTTGCAATTACATCTGCAGGAACAGTGATGCGAACACCTGCTGCAGAAGTACGCCAAACAGGGCGAGATTCAATGGGTGTGCGCCTAGTTAACCTCGATGAAGGCGCAATTCTCCTGTCGGTGACCAAGAACAGCGAGGATGAAATACCTGTAAAGAGTGTGTAGAGTTCACCCGAGTTTGGGCTCTAAGGAAGTTCGGGGTAACCTTGCGCTTCTGTAATTAGTGGAAAACACTTTTTACGGGCCTATAGCTCAGCCTGGTTAGAGCGCTTCCCTGATAAGGAAGAGGTCGATGGTTCAAGTCCATCTAGGCCCACCCCGCTCTAATACGGGGACCTAGCTCAATTGGTAGAGCACCGCCTTTGCAAGGCGGGGGTTAGGGGTTCGATTCCCCTGGTCTCCACAGTTGTAAGTTCTTTACTTTATTTAGCCCATTAACTGTGCAAGCTTGTAATACAACGGAATTCCAACAATTA
>CAZNWM010000070.1:0-2901 GCA_964576975.1 uncultured Candidatus Planktophila sp. | reverse complement strand
GGTGTGACACTTGTTGGTCCTCATCGAGATGATTTACATTTACAACTAGGAGAGTTTCCAGCAAAAGGATATGCAAGCCACGGTGAGTCATGGTCGATAGCAATTGCACTACGTATTGGATCTTTTAATTTATTAAAATCAGAAGGCGCAGAACCAATTCTTATCCTTGATGATATTTTTGCAGAGCTGGACACATCCCGCCGCCAACAATTAACATCAGTTGCACAAATGGCGGAACAAACAATAATTACTGCAGCTGTTGAAAGCGATCTCCCAAAAGAGTTGCTCACAGAGAAGTATTACGTGACACCAGGTGTGGTTAAGAAAGCGAGAGATTAATGGCAAAACGTGATTTAGCCATAGATTTGTTTCGCTCTTTTAAAACAGGAATTATTAAAAAGAGAAAAGTTGTAGAAGTCAGAAACAACACCGCAACCGATCCACAATTACTTGGTGATGTGTTAACCAACCTCATCGAAGAGCGTGATTGGAAAGCAGGCGTTGCCGAAGGCACACTCTTTACTCAATGGGCAACAATTGTTGGCGCCGATATTGCACAACACGCATCTCCTGTTTCAATTAATGAAAATGTTTTAACAATTCAAACAACATCAACTGCGTGGGCAACACAACTTTCGCTTGTACAAAACGAAGTGTTAAAAACAATTCAAAATAATCCATTTGGTGCAACCATCGAATCTGTTTCAATCATCGGCCCAAACACCCCATCATGGAAGCGAGGCATCAGATCCACCCGCGATGCTCGAGGCCCACGCGATACCTACAATTAAAGGATGAATTAGAGCCCAACCTAGTAGCCACCCTCAACCTGCAGATTTTCGCTCGGCTACGGGGGCTTCTAAGCCTTATTTGCGCTAAACCTCATTGGATTTACCACTAGGATAATCAGCGTGCTCGTGGGGAATTCCCACCCAGCGGCTATCTGAGGAGTTTCATGCCAGGCAAGAGCGGTAATTACGACGCTAGTGCAATCACAGTTCTCGAAGGACTTGAGGCTGTCAGAAAACGCCCAGGCATGTACATCGGATCAACTGGTGAGCGCGGATTACACCACTTGGTTTACGAAGTAGTCGATAACTCAGTCGATGAAGCTCTCGCAGGTTATTGCAATGAAATAAACGTAACTTTGATGGCAGATGGCAGTGTTCAAGTCATCGATAACGGCCGCGGTATCCCTGTTGATATGCACCCAGTTGAGAAAAAACCAGCTCTTGAAGTTGTTCTCACTGTTTTGCACGCAGGTGGAAAATTTGGTGACAGCGGTTATTCAGTCTCCGGTGGTTTACATGGTGTTGGTATTTCAGTTGTCAACGCACTGAGTTCTGATCTATCAGTCTTTGTACAACGCGATGGCTTTCATTGGACTCAAAGTTATAAATTAGGTGTTCCAACAGCGCCAGTTAAAAAAGGTGCAGCTTCAGAATCTTCCGGAACCACTGTTCAATTCTGGCCATCCAAAGAAATATTTGAAACCACAGATTTTTCATTTGAAATTTTATCGGCACGTTTTCGTGAAATGGCTTTTCTAAACAAAGGTTTAACAATTTCACTCACAGATGCACGCGCCGGACACGTTGATGAAAAAGGCGAGCAACTACATGCGCGCTACAAGTACGACGGCGGAATTGCTGACTTTGTAAAGCACCTTAATTCAACCCGCGGAGAAACACACAAATCAATTATTTACTTCGAATCAGAAGAGAAGAAAAATCGCATGTCACTAGAAGTGGCCATGCAGTGGAACGCAGGATTTTCAGAGTCTGTATATACATTTGCTAACACCATCAACACCCATGAAGGTGGAGCGCATGAAGAGGGTTTTCGCACAGCACTTACTTCTATCGTCAACAAGTTTGGCGAAGAACAAGGCTTCATTCGCAAGAAAGAAGATCGCCTCACCGGTGATGATGTACGTGAAGGTTTAACTGCGATTGTTTCAATCAAATTGGGCGAACCACAATTTGAAGGACAGACAAAGACAAAACTAGGAAATACAGAAGCGAAATCATTTACGCAAAAAGCAGTTAATGAATCACTGACTGCTTGGTTTGAACAAAATCCTGCAGAAGGAAAAGAGATTGTTCGAAAGAGTATTGATGCAGCAGCAGCCCGAGTTGCAGCGCGCAAAGCACGCGACTTATCCCGTAATCGCAAAGGCTTACTCGAAGGCCGCGGAATGCCAGGAAAGCTAGCTGATTGCCAATGGACTGATCCAGAAAAGTGCGAGCTATACATCGTCGAAGGTGACTCTGCTGGCGGTTCAACAAAAGGTGGCCGTGACTCACGAAACCAAGCAGTACTTCCTATCCGTGGAAAAATTCTTAACGTAGAAAAAGCACGCATTGATCGTGTTCTACAAAACAACGAAGTTCAAGCGTTGATTACAGCCCTTGGCACAGGTGTTCATGATGATTTCGATATTGCAAAACTTCGTTATCACAAAATTATTTTGATGGCAGATGCTGATGTTGACGGACAACACATTCGCACATTGCTATTAACACTTCTCTTTAGATTTATGCGCCCATTAATCGAACAAGGTTTTGTTTATTTGGCGCAACCACCTCTATACAAACTTAAATGGGGCGGCAAAGAACCAGTTCAATACGCATTCTCTGATCGCGAAAGAGATGGCTTTATCAAACTTGGACTCGAAGCGGGAAAACGTTTGCCGAAAGAAGACGGTATTCAACGCTTTAAAGGTCTTGGTGAAATGCCAGCAAAAGAACTCTGGGAAACAACAATGGACCCAGAACACCGGGTGCTCATTCAAGTAACACTTGAAGACGCTGCAGCAGCTGATGATCTCTTCTCTGTGTTAATGGGTGAAGATGTAGAACAACGCCGTGCATTTATTCAACGCAACGCTAAAGACGTTAG
>CAZNWM010000069.1:0-2903 GCA_964576975.1 uncultured Candidatus Planktophila sp. | reverse complement strand
TGTAGCGTGGAGTGCGCCCGAAGGGATTCGAACCCCTAACCTTCTGATCCGTAGTCAGATGCTCTATCCGTTGAGCTACGGGCGCTTGAAGCGTGTGAATCCTACCTTACCCAAAGGCTCTTCTGCTTTCACGGGAGCCGCAGTAAACTCGGGCGCATACTTGTTTTTAACTTATTTTAAAGAGGGAAATCATGATTGTTACTGCGATATTTAAAGCAAAGCCAGGAAAAGAAACAGAACTTCGCAATGAACTACATGGTGGCGCGAGCGCTTCATGGAATGAATCTGGGGTGCGCGGATATCACGTGCACGAATTAATTGATCAACCAGGAACATTTATGAATATTGAAGTGTATGAAAACGAAGCTGCGTTTCAATCTCACTTAGAAACACCGCACGTAAAATCCTTCATTGGAAAGCTAGATGACTTGTTGTCTGAGCCATTGACTGTGTATCAGGGCAAGGCGTTGTTTGGAGGAGAGAATTCGAAGGCTGCTCTCTAGTCGATAGAATTCCTTGATTATGCGTCGTTTATTATCTGTTGAGCGCCATCAGAAAATCCTCGAAAGAGTTGCATCTGAGAACGCAGTAGATTTTGCAAGCCTTGCCGACGAGCTCGGTGTCTCTTCAATGACTGTGCGCCGCGATCTGCGCATTCTTGAAGAAGCGGGTTATTTGAAAACTACTCGTGGCGGTGCATCCGCGCAGTTAGTAAATACGCAGGATATTTTGCAACACCCACGTGCGATGGATCAGACCCTTGCAAAGACTCAGATCGGTCAGTACGCCGCATCCCTTATTGAAAAGGGTGAAGTTATTTTTCTTGGAACTGGTTCCACTACTGCGGTCTTTGCACAATTTTTGCCAGGCAATTTAGAGCTGACCGTGATTACCCCATCTCTTGCACATGCTTCACTTTTAGCTTCGCGTGGAATTGAAGTAATTAGTACTGGTGGAGTTATTGCGACCCATGACTTAGCGCAGACTGGAGCTATTGCTCTAGAAACAATCAACCGCTTCGTTGCGACTCGAACAATTATTGGTTCTGGTGGAGTTTCAAAGAGCGGTGGATTAACAGAGTTTGATCAGGTGATTGCAGATATCAACCGTTCAATGGTTGAACGTTGCGAAGAAGTAATTGTTTTAGTTGATCCATCAAAGGGTGGAGTCACAGCGAATTACCGCGTAGCGGGCATAGATATCGTCGATGAGTTTGTAACATCAAATGATGGCCGCGAATCGATGCAGCGCCAGCTGGGGGCTGGTGCGACCATATTGACCCCGAACGGGTAACATTTTATTACATTTTTTGTGTTACATTTTGTCCCTACAGAAGGGGCGAAGTTAAGCCATGAGCATCGAATTATCGACGATCTTTAAGTCCGCAAAGCCAATTATCGGGATGGTGCACCTACCCGCATCTCCAGGGCAGCCACAATTTAAGAGCAAGCCAGATTTGAAAGCGATGATCAGCGCCGTTGCTGCTGACGTTAAAGCTTTGCAAGATGGTGGCGTTGACGGACTTTTGTTTTGTAACGAGAGCGATCTTCCATATACAACTCGTGTGAACTCCGAAGTTGGTGCGTGGACAACATTTATGATCGGCGCAGTTCACGATCAGTTGAAGTTGCCATACGGTGTAAATCTATTGTGGGATCCAATTGCATCAATCGAAGCAGCATCGGCATCTGGCGCATCTTTCGTCCGTGAAGTTATGTGTGGTTCTTTTGCAAGTGACATGGGCTTATTGGCACCAGATCCAGCACTGGTTGCGCAGACTCGTGTTCGCCTAAAGGCAGAACATGTTGCTCTCTTTACAAACATTGTTCCTGAATTCGCATCAGCTCTTGAAGGTCGCACCGTTGCACAGCGCGCAAAAGCTGCTGAGTACTTCGGCTTTGACGCAATTCTTATTTCAGGTCCTGTCGCTGGTGTGCCATTTAGCAATGAAGATTTGTTGGCTGCAAAAGAGACAGCGAAGAAGATTCCGGTGTTTGCGAACACTGGCGTGAATGCAACAACAATTGCTGACACACTCAAAATTGCTGATGGTGTTATTGCCGGCAGCAGCATGAAGGTAGATGGAAAGACATTTAATCCAGTAGATCCAAAGCGAGTTATCGAACTCGTTACGGCCGCAAACAAATCTCGTTAGGAGATAGTCATGGCAAAAGTAAGTTTCATCGGACTTGGAATCATGGGTTCTGGCATGGTCGCCAACCTTGTAAAGGCTGGACACGACGTAACTGTCTGGAATCGAAGCGATAGCAAGTACAAAGACATTGAAAAAGTTGGTGCGAAGACTGTTGCTGATCCTTCGCAATTACTTCCTGGTGCAGATTTTTTAATGTATTGCCTTGCCGATGACGTTGCTGTTGATTCTTTATTTCTTAAGGGACCAGAGCTTGCTAGCAAAGTAGAAAAATCAACGATTGTTATCGACCTCTCTACGATCGATCCCGTCACCAGCGCTGCAGAGCGAAAGGTCTATGAATCAAGGGGAATAGCGTTTTTAGACGCTCCTGTCTTTGGAACAAAGGGTGAAGCACGCGATGGCGGTTTATGGATTGTTATTGGCGGCTCAGAAGATGTTTACAAGAAATCATTGCCGGTTCTAGAGCCAATTAGCGAAACTCTTCACTACATGGGCGAAGGCGGTAACGGTACAAAGATGAAACTCGTGGGCAACTTACTTGTTGCATCACAAATTGTTTCTATCGGTGAAGCCCTTACTCTGGCTAAGAAAGCTGGATTAGATTTAACAAAGGTGTTGGAAGTTGCTGCTGTTGCAGACTTTAAGACTCCTATTTACGCCGGTGTTGGGGCCGGTGTAATTAAGGATGATTACGAAGTGAACTTCCCACTTAAGTTAATGCTCAAAGATGCTCGATTAATTCAGGCCT
>CAZNWM010000068.1:0-2914 GCA_964576975.1 uncultured Candidatus Planktophila sp. | reverse complement strand
ATTGCGCGATCATGAAAACCTTCTGCAATAACGCTTCCATCGGTTGCAACAATTAGTGCGCCAACAATTGGATTAGGAGCTGTGCGACCGAGAGCATTTTCTGACAGGGCGATAGCGCGTTGCATAAACGCGAGATGATGTGTCATCTGTGCATATCCCCCTTGAACTCTTTAGATGCGAGTTACCGGGGTACACGAAAAAATAGAAGCAGGCAGCGCCTACTGCAATTTTTGTTTCCTCTCATCCGGACTTTAACCGTCGGTCTCAGAATTTCACTGAGTCAACCGATACCTGGATGGCATCGGGTCGCGGACTATAACCGCCGGTTCGAAATTACATCGACCCCGGAAACAACATCGCAATTCTAACCTAGAACTTAACCTAGAAAAAAGTTAGAGCGTATGCACCTTTGCCTTGATACCTAGATAGACGCCCAAGAACGCAAAGAGGAAGAAAATCCAGCCTGAGACAGCAAATGCCTGCGTGCTTGAGAGCAGAACTCCGACTGTGCAGCCAAGTGCTGTCATCGATCCCCAGCCCATTAAAACTCCGCCAAATAGAGCAGTTGAGCTATTTCGAATCGTTGGGATTTCAAACTTAAATCTATTGGCAGACAGTGCTCCGGCAAAGGATGCAAGTACAAAACCAATGATGAGCCATCCGTTATTGCTAATTGTCTCTGTCACAAGTCCGACACAACCTGCCAATGTATCTAGGCCGTTAATTGTCTCTGGCAAAAGTGATTGACCTTCAAATGCTTTACGAGAGAGCGAACTGAGTTGACGCGTAACACCCAGTGGTTCGATTCGCATGTAAGCAATTGTTCCGATGACACCGACCAAAGCACCTGTCATAGCAGGTGAGAATTTAGAGCGAAGTAGTGCAAGACCGCTAGCTTTTTCTGGCGCGCTTTCGGTATTTGATTTCAATAAGAAATAAGCAATCACACCGAGCGCGGCCAATGTCACCGCAAGGGATCCCGCGTATCCGATGTAATGCGGAAGCCACAGTGTTGGTGCTTCTTGAATTGCTCGAAGATACAAGGTGTTCCAAGTAATAAAGCCAATACCCAAACCGATTAAGACACCGATCAGCGCAGGTATTGCGCGAAGTGAACCTTGTCCGATGCGATAGAGATGGCCGCTGATGCATGCACCAGATAGAGCCATACCAAAACCAAATGCAAGTGCTGCAACTGCAAGTACCCAGCTTGTGGGACCAATGTGGGCGCCAGGGGGCAAGTACTCACTTGATGTGTCCGGCAAATACATTCCAAAGACAATTGCATAACCAACTGCGCCAACTGCTAGCGCTGTGATGACAGATAAGAAACCAGAGTTCTTACGGGATTCGATGCTGTCGCGGAAAATACAGAAGAAACAAAAACGTCCACGTTCAAAAACAATACCGAGAGCAAGGCCGATTAGAAGTGAAAATGATGCGCGTCCACCTGTTTCGGTATTAGAACTTAAGAGATATGCCCAGAACAAAAGTCCTAGAACAATGACACCTGCAACGCTAGTGCGAATAGTGTCTGCTTTGCTCCAAGAAAAACTACTAGCGGCCCCTGTTACAGAGCCGCTAGTAGTAGTTACTTTCTTTGAGATCAAGCGATACCCCAAACAGTTCCTGCTGGATTAGAAATTGGTGTACCAACAGAGTTGCCGTATTCAGTCCATGAACCGTCATAAACCTTTACGTCATAACCAAGTACTTGGCTGAGCAGGAACCATGTGTGGCTTGCGCGCTCACCGATGCGGCAATACACAATGATTGGCTTCTTGCCATCAATACCGAGGTTTGCATAAATCTTGCGAACCTCTGCTGTGCTCTTAAATGTTCCATCAGCGTTGATCGCTGTCTTCCATGGAATGTTAATTGCACCAGGAATATGTCCTGCGCGAATTGCTAGTTCCTGGAAACCAGGGGCTGCAAATACCTTTCCACTAAATTCATCTGCGGAGCGAATATCAACAAGTGCTGTGTTCTGTTGCTTTCTGGCAACCTTTAGAACTTCTGGCAAGAACGCACGTAGCGATGAATCTGCCTTCTTTGCAACAACGTTACCGAGTGCTGGAGCAGATACTGCAGTGGTCAATGGGCGTCCATCTTTTTCCCACTTTGTGCGGCCACCGTTTAGAAGACGAACATCGTTGAGGCCATAGATGTTAAATACCCATGCGCCCCATGCTGCGAACCAGTTGTTGTTATCACCGTAGAAAACAACTGTTGAGTCATTATCGATTCCAGCCTTACGAGCTAACTTTTGGAAAGATGATTGTGACAAGATGTTGCGGTTAACTGGATCAACTAGTTCCCTTGTCCATGAAACCTTGATTGCGCCATTGATATGTCCGCGCTCATACAAACCTTCTTCTGCACTTACTTCAAGAACAACGATCTTTGGATCATTGATGTTCTTTTGTAGCCAATCTGCAGATACCAAAGTCTGTGTGTCATTCTTTGGAATCGCTTGCGAGGGCGCTGTTGTAATGCTTGAAACCAGAGCTACTGATGCAACGAGTGCAACAACTCTGCTGATCTTCTTTGTTGACATGTAATTCTCCTGTAGTTAGTTGGAAATGAATACGTGGAAAAAGCCCGCAGAATTAGCGGATTTAAAGCGGATGAGGGTTTTGCTTAATTACAGACAGATAGAAGATTGTGTGCGCGCAAAATCAATGTGGCGGCGCTTAATTAACATCTTCGAAAAAGACATGTGCATAAGTTAATTAATGAAAAAATCAAAGTCAAATTCATAACGCAATAAAAACATAAAAGTTGTTGCACCAAATAAGTTGTTGCAATTAATTTGCAAAAGAGAAATCCCCGCTAGTTGCAATAACTAGCGGGGATTTCTTAACGGGGTTGGATAAGAGTTATGAGCAACCGCTTGTGTTTCCACAACCTTCGC
>CAZNWM010000067.1:0-2949 GCA_964576975.1 uncultured Candidatus Planktophila sp. | reverse complement strand
TGCAATTCTCTCAAGTGCATACGCACTGAAGCGCGAGTTTGTTCGAAAGTAAATAGACATTGTGGAGGTTTCACACAATAAATTGTGCTCAACCTTCCACTCCTCGCTCGCGAATCAAGAATGCGAGCACTCTTGATTGCTTGCTCGTCGTGGAGGTTGCGCGCGCAATAAATTTTGCGCTTAACCCCCACTTGTTACTCACAAACTTTTGCGCAAGCGCAACGTTTTGTTCGCAACTGCGTGGAGGTGCCGGGAATCGAACCCGGGTCCTTCGGGATTAAAACAGGGCTTCTACGGGCGTAGTGTGTTTATCGTTTTCTCAGTTCCGAATCTCATACACACAAGTATTCGACGAACTCATTTGCGAAAAGGTTCTTCTACAGTGTTCGCAACGCCACTGCAGAAAGAGTCCTCTAGCGACGCCAGGTTTCAGACCGAAGACGGAATCTGAGCTGACGGATTACGGGGCTAGCTTATGCAGCTAGGGCGTAATCAGTGCGAGTTGTACTTGCACTTATTTTTTGCACAGGTTTTTGGTTAACGAGATCATCCTGGCTTCCTCGGCCCGCTTCCCCTGAATCAACTTCCAAAGTCGAGACCGTTCACCCCCATGGGTGTGGAAAGCATTTCCCACTATTTAGTTTTTGTTTTCATTTTCCGAATACGCACACGTGCGTTCAGTAATGAGTAGATAAGTGTAAGGCTGAATAAAAAAAGATACAAAACGAGGTAAAAATTAAGCGTACTTAATGGTTTTTGGGAATCTACTTTGGAGCTTTATCCAAGTTAACGAGAGAGTTAAGAATCTTTTCCGGAGCGACGACGAGATACTTCGCGCTCTATTTCACGATTTGCTTGACGCTCCATAAGCGCAGAACGCTTGTCATGAACTTTCTTTCCTTTAGCAACAGCTAATTCAATCTTTGCTTTTCCATCTTTAAAGTAAAGAGATAGCGGAACAAGTGTGAGACCGCCTTCTTTCATACGTGCAGATAGTTTGCGGATTTCAGCAGAGTGCACAAGTAGTTTGCGGTCACGACGTGGTGTGTGATTTGTCCATGTGCCCTGTGTGTATTCAGGTATATGAACACCGCTTAACCAGAGTTCTCCCTTATCAACCATGGCAAAACCATCGATTAATGATGCTCGGCCCATGCGAAGTGATTTAACTTCTGTGCCAGTTAGAACAATGCCACATTCAAAGACATCTTCGATTGAGTAATCGTGGCGGGCTTTTTTATTTTGTGCGATGACTTTACGACCAACTTCTTTGACCATCGCACATCACCCCCTCATAAGACAACTGATTGCAGTTGTTAAGAGATAATTAAACCTTGAGATAGCGGCGAAGAGTTACCAATGAGGCCAGAACTGAAACACCAAGTCCTGTAAGCAAGAGCCATCCGGATGCAATCCAGACTTCGCCCCAACCAAAGAAGTTTGTGAAGGTTAAAAGCGGCGCAACTCTGGTGTCAATCACAGTTTTAAGTAGCGATAACAATCCAGTTGCTAGACCCCAACCGATAACTGCCGAGATCACTCCTTCAAGTAAGAATGGAAGCTGAATGGACCATGATGATGCACCAACAAGTTTCATCACACCGGTTTCGCGTCGCCTATTAAACGCTGCGATGCGAAGCGTGTTACTAATCAGAAGTGCTGCGGTCAGTACGGATGCAAGTCCAACAAGGAGCGCACCATTTCTTAATACTGCTAATAAGCGGAAGAATTTTTCAAGAATTGTTCGTTGATCCTGAACAAGGTCAACACCAGGGCGACCCGAGAATGCACTAACGATTACTGGAAATTGTTGTGGATCCTTTAACTTCACACGAAATGATTCTGGTAATTGATCTGCAGTTACATTCTGCGCAATTGCTGAATCTTTAAAGCGTTCTTGGAAGCGCGCATATGCCTGTGATTGCGATTCGTAATACACATTGGCAACAACTGGCATATTCTGTAATTCATTTTGAATCTCTAGACGCTGCGCTGAAGAGATAACTCCACCAGAACAAGATGGTGATTCAGAGAGTGAACCGCAGAGAAATACGGAAACCTCGATCTTGTCATACCAATAATCCTTCATCGCATTTACTTGCGAGTTAGAAAGGAGTCCGATTCCGAGTAATGACAATGAAATTGCAACGGTGACGATGACCGCGAAGGTCATCGTGAAGTTTCGCTTAAGTCCGATACCAACTTCAGCTAATAAGAAGCGTGCGCGCATTTGCTAACCCTAACCCGTGTAACCGTAAACGCCGCGAACTTGGTCGCGAATCACGTGTCCGCCATCTAGTTCGATAACTCTCTTGCGCATTTGATCCACAATTCCCGCATCGTGGGTTGCCATTAAAACTGTGGTGCCCTCGCGGTTAATGCGATCAAGTAATTTCATAATTCCAACCGATGTGGCTGGGTCCAAGTTTCCGGTCGGTTCGTCTGCAATAAGAATCGGTGGGCGGCTGACGTAGGCACGTGCAATTGCTACGCGCTGTTGCTCTCCACCAGAAATCTCATTTGGAAGGCGATCTGCTTTATCTTCCAAACCAACTAACTCAAGAACTTCTGGAATTTCACGGTTAATCTCTTTTTGTGAGTACCCGAGCACGTGCAACGTAAAGGCAACGTTTTCGGCAATTGTTTTATTTGGAAGCAAACGGAAATCTTGGAAAACTGTTCCTACTTGTCGGCGAAGTTCTGGAACTTTGTGGCCCGCAAGTGTTCCTAAATCCTTTCCAGCAACATGGATAGTTCCTGAAGTCGGACGCTCTTCGCGCAGAATCAAACGCAGGAACGTGGACTTACCTGAACCAGAAAGACCAACAAGGAAAACGAATTCACCTTTAACAATTTCGAGGGAGACGCTATCTAGAGCAGGACGCTCTTGCCCTGAATAAATCTTCGTTACATTTTCAAAACGAATCACGCGCACTCCAATTAATTCGG
>CAZNWM010000066.1:0-3341 GCA_964576975.1 uncultured Candidatus Planktophila sp. | reverse complement strand
GATAACAAAAGAGTTGATTTACCAACACCTGGTTCGCCTGCTAACAAGATTGCAGCACCTGGAACAAGGCCACCACCGAGCACGCGATCTAATTCGCTAACACCAGTTGGTTTGGCGCTGGCAGCAGATAGATCTACATCGCCAATAGGAGTTGCTTTATGTGTAACTGCGCCGGGAACAAGTGACAAACGCTTTGGTGCATTTATTTCTTCAACTGTTCCCCACGCCTGACATTCACCGCAACGGCCAACCCATTTATTCGCACTCCACCCACATTCGGTGCAGCGAAATGGATCCTTCTCAACCTTTGCCATGGCGCTTAGCCTAGAGGCAAATACTGACTATTTGCCTGCCGCAATTGTCGCTGGGTGTTGGATAACAAAGAGTGGAAGTGAACGCTTCTGCGCATCTTTGATACCGGCTATGCGTTGATCGCATAGTTTGGCCAGAACTGCGTAAGCATCTTTGCCCATAAGCGCCTGGAGTTCGGTTTTGTTTGAGATGTAAACCGGTTCTTTTCCAACGTGAGCTTCAGTATTGCTCGTGCAATACCAATCGAAATCTTCTCCGCCTTCGCCCCATGCAAGACGTTCGTATTCTCCGATAACTGTTACGGATATTTCGCGCTCGCCGAATTCGCGAGTTTCGAATGAACGTCGAAGTGGCAACTGCCAACAAACATCTGGCTTTGTATCAACGAAGTGAATCTTTTCTTTTTCCGCTAAGTGGTGAAGTACGCAGCCAAATGAGCCAGTAAATCCTTCTGCGGTGTGGCCTTTGCGATTTAAGAAAATGCATGCGCCATCAACTGTGCGTGTTTTGCGTTCCTTGTCTTCATCTTTTTCTGAAATTCTTAACTTGCCGCCAAACTTTTTTGGCTGCGCTTCATCAAAGAATTGCCACATTTCTGGAGTGAGCATTGCAGCAGCTTTTAGCGTGCGCTCTTCATCTTCTTCATCTGAATACATTGCACCTTCTGTGCAGCAGCCATCATTTGGGCGATCTTTAAATACACCTTTGCAACCATCGCCATAAATGCAGGTCCAGTTGGAGGTCAACCATGTGAGGTCGCACTTAAAGATTTCTTCTTCGTCATTAGGGTCAGTGAATTCAACCCAATCACGTGCAAACCCAGGCTTTATTTCAGACATAGTTGCAGAGCGTACAGGTATCCTTAGCAACATGAGTACCGAATCAAAGGCGTTACAACCATCTCAGGTTGGTGTTATCGGTGCCGGAGTTATGGGCGAAGCACTCATTGCCGCTTTGATTAAGTTTGGAATCAAAGCATCAGCAATCTGTGTCAGTGAAAAGCGTGCAGAACGAGCAGACGAGCTCGTTAATCGCTACGGAATCTGCGTTTGCGATCTTGCGCAAAACGTTGAATCAAGTGATGTGCTGCTCTTGGTTGTAAAGCCACAAGATATGGCCTCAGTGCTTGAAGAAATTAAGGGCTCAATCAAAGCTGGCGCACTGGTTATTACATTTGCAGCAGGCAAGAGCACTTCATTCATTTCATCAATTCTCGGTGATGGGCACCCAGTAATTCGAGTAATGCCAAATACACCAGCACTTGTTGGCGCTGGAATGTCTGCGATGTCGCGTGGTGCGGGAGTAACGGATGCACAAGCAGCCTTTGCGTCTGCTTTCTTGTCAGCAACAGGTAAAGCGGTAGAAGTTGAAGAATCTCTTCAGGATGCGGTCACCGCAACTAGTGGTTCTGGTCCTGCTTATTTCTTTGCCTTTGCAGAACACATGATTGAAGGCGCAATGGCTCTTGGTCTTTCAAAGGATGTGGCAACGACGTTGACCGTACAAACTATGTTGGGTGCTGCGACACTTCTGGATCAATCTGGAAAGAGCGCTACAACACTTCGAGAAAATGTAACTAGTCCTAATGGAACAACCGCTGCTGCATTGGCATCACTCAACGAATCTGACTTCGCTGGCATCGTAGCTAAGGCGATGAAAGCAGCGCGCGATCGCTCACAGGAACTTGCGTAATCAAATTATCGTGAAACGTTTTTTAGTTCTGTTCATAACGCTGCCGCTTATTTTTTCATTTCAGAGTGCAAGTGCTGTGCCGAAACCAGTTGCTGTAAAAGCAATGGTCGCTCTCAATCTTGCAACACCAATTACGGCAGATACAAAAATGCTAGTCGTGGGTTCATCAATTGTTTTGTTAAATGATGCAAGTGTTCGAGCAATCGGCGCAGATGGCAATGAAAAATGGCGTCTTGCACTAACTCAAGGTGTATCGAGCATCGCAACAGCTATGGCAGCAGATTCTGCAGGCAATATATGGATTGCAGGATCAAGTGCTAATGCTCGAGTTGTTGCACCAGGTACTGTGCCAACAACGGCGCCGGTTAATCCAGATAATGTTGTTGTAGATCCAAAAGTTCCGGTGCGTGCCGATTTAACAATTGCAACTGTATGGAAAGTTTCAAGCACGGGCGCACTCGTATCAACTTTTACAGCAGATAACACCACTGCACTTCTGGTTAATTCAATTGCAGTAAATGCAAAGGGGTTCACACTCGGTGGAATAAATGCAACAGATACCGGATCCTCCGGTGTGATTATCACCGGCGACCTTGATGGAAAGTTTGGAAAACCAATCTATCTAGGCACCACTGATACAAGTATTGATGCTGTTATTCGGGGAGCCGATTCAACTGTTTATGCAATGGGAAGCAGCACCGAAACTCTTGCAGGCAAAAGAATTGCAGGAGTGCGTGATGGAATAATTGCAAAGTATTCGAGTGCGGGAAAGCTAACATCACTTGTCAGAAGTTCTGCATCAAAGGCTAAACGTGAATGGAATTCTGCAACTAATTCATTGCTTTTAGCTGGCTCTGTGCAAGCTGGTACAAAAGTTGAAAGCGCACTTACAAGATTTGCAACGAATCTTTCTCCTGTCTGGACGTATCGATTTGCATCAACTGGTTCTACACTTGCAGCGATTGGACCAACTGGAACAAACTTTGCAGCCTTTACTTCTAAATCTGCAATAAAAGGAATTTCTAATTGGAGGCCAAGCAAACCAACTGCACTAGTGCTTACATTTAATAGCAAAGGAGCGATATCCGATGCCAGAACGGCATCAGGGGTTCCCATGGCTCTTGGTTATTCAAAGGATCTGGGATTAGTGCTCATGAGTTCGGGCCAGACGGCCGTTTCGATTTTTAGAGTGAGTTAGCGCTAACCTAACCTCCTTACCAACATAAAGAGAAAGCGTGACATATGGGTTCCGTTATCAAAAAGCGACGTAAGCGTATGGCGAAGAAGAAGCATAAAAAACTTCTCAAGAAGACTCGTATTCAGCGTCGTAACGCCAA
>CAZNWM010000065.1:0-3565 GCA_964576975.1 uncultured Candidatus Planktophila sp. | reverse complement strand
TCGGTAGACTCATGCATATGTCTGATTCACAAAAGGATAATTCGCAGAGCGCCCATGATGCGTTGTGGCCTGCACCTTTTCGCGGATCAAAACCTGTCAATGCTCGAGTTGTAATCCCTGGATCTAAATCAGTCACCAACCGTGCATTGATTCTCGCAGCACAAGCAACATCGCCATCAATTCTGCGCAGACCACTCGTATCTCGCGATAGTGAATTAATGGTGGCCGGTCTTCGCCAACTTGGAATAGCTGTGCAAGAGATTGAAGTTGAAAGTAACGCCGGTACTAGCGCTCCTACGAAAGAGTTAGCGTGGAAAATTACGCCAGCACCATTAAAGGGACCAGCCGCAATCGATGTTGGTAACGCAGGAACAGTTATGCGCTTTTTGCCACCACTTGCGGCCCTTGCACAAGGTGCAATCTCATTCGATGGAGACCCACGTTCTCATGAACGCCCACTCGGTCCAGTAATCAAAGCGCTAGAAGAACTTGGTATTTCAATTGATCACGGCAATCGTTACAGCTTGCCACTTTCGTTAGTTGGAACAGGAAAAATCCCTGGTGGCGAAATAGATATTGATGCAAGCGCTTCCAGTCAATTTCTTTCAGCGCTTTTGTTAATCGGACCGAGCACGGTAAATGGAATAACTGCTCGCCACGTCGGTGGCGAATTGCCGTCTATGCCACACATTGAAATGACTGTTGAAATGCTCCGTGACTTTGGCGCAACTGTTCATGTAGATGCAGCAAAGAAAACTTGGCGCGTTGAACCAGGTCCGCTGCACGGTAAAGACATGGTTATCGAGCCAGATTTATCTAACGCGGCACCTTTCTTATCTATTGCAATGGTTTGCGGCGGATCAATCACAATTGCTGATTGGCCACAAAAAACTACACAGCCCGGAGATCAATTACGAACACTGCTTCAAGACATGGGCGCACAGATCTCACTTAATGCAGACGGATTAACACTAACCGCGAACTCAGAAAAATCTGCACTGCGTGATGCGCCAAAGATTGTTGGTATCGATGTTGATTTACATGATGTTGGCGAATTAACACCATCTATTGCAGCACTTGCTGCTCTTGCTGATTCACCTTCGCACCTGCGTGGTATCGCACACTTACGTTTACATGAAACAGATCGACTTGCAGCACTGACTCGCGAAATTAATTCAATTGGTGGAAAAGTTACCGAAGAGCACAGTGCACTTCACTTCGAGCCATCATCACTTGGCGCAGGTGTTTTTCACACTTATGAAGACCATCGCCTTGCCACTGCAGGTGCGGTAATCGGTCTGGTAACACCAGGAATCGAAGTTGAAAACATTGCGACAACGCGAAAAACACTTACTGATTTTCCTGGACTATGGAAGAGCTTGGTCGAATAGTGCATAAATTGCTTACTTCCATCGTGAATTAATGAAAATGGTAAAGGCAAGTAGTTTCGTGCGAGAATTGCACCAATGAGCAAACGCGTTTATGACGAAAGCGATGCACGAATTCGCCCTGCACGAAGCACTCGTCCGCGCACTAAAGATCGACCATCGCACGATGATGCAATCAGTGCTCTTGTAACAACTGTTGATCGTGGGCGCACTACATGCATTACTGAAGATCGTGTCATTGTCACGGCCATGAAGTCTCGCGAATTAGGACCAAAGTCTGTGGTCGTCGGCGACATCGTGAGTTTAGTTGGCGATGTAACTGGAAACGAAGGATCACTTGCACGCATTGTTGCGGTTAATCCGCGTAGAAATTCCTTGAGCAGAACAGTTGATGACGCGGCAAAAATCGAGCGAACAATCGTTGCAAATATTGATTACTTGGTAATTGTTGCTGCCACTACTAATCCAGAACCACGTCGCGGACTTATTGATAGATTCTTAGTCTGCGCATTTCATGAAGGCATTTCACCAATACTTTTAATGACAAAAACAGATTTAGCCCCACTTCCTGATTTCATTGAAGAGTATCGAGCACTTGGTGTTCAGATTGTGGCAACATCTAGTAAGAAATCAGATCGCGCATCAGATGTTGCAAAGATTCATGAACTTCTTGCCGGAAAAACTTCAGTCCTAGTTGGTCACTCCGGTGTTGGTAAATCAACTTTGATCAATGATTTGGTTCCACACGCAGGAAGAATTACAGGTGATGTAAACGATGTAACAGGACGCGGACGTCACACATCATCTAGTGCAATTGCACTTCCACTGTCACCGGATTTAGATCCTGCAGGTGGTTGGGCAATTGATACCCCCGGTATTCGTGCATTTGGTTTGGCACATTTAGATCCAAACAAAATCATTGCATCCTTCAGCGATTTATCTGAAGTTGCCGCAACATGCATGCCACGTTGTTCACATAGTGAAGAGAGCTGTCGACTCAATGAATGGGCCGCACCAAATGGCACCGTTGATGTTGCTCGCACACGTCGTTTGCAGAGTTTGCGATCACTCCTTGAAATCAAGGACTTTGATTCATCTGCGGACTCTGTGACTTCTGAGTAATACTCAACAAACTAGATTCTTATGTAATCAGACATCTATTTCAAATGTGAGCGGAGTGACCGCAGGCAAATAAATAGTGTGCAAGTGTGCTTACTGCATCTCGCGTTGTAGACTGACGAGGTGATGGCAACTGGATACTCGCGCGAAGCTGATGTGGCGCTGGCGCTCAAAATGGCTGATGCGGCCGACACAATTTCTATGGCTCGTTATCAATCTCAAGATTTAGTGATCACAACAAAACCAGATAACACTCCTGTTACAGATGCCGACAAAGCAACTGAAAAAGCATTGCGCGACATACTTGCTAAAGAACGCCCAGAAGATGGATTAGTTGGCGAAGAGTTTGGAACAAGTGGCACAGATGCCAAGCGATATTGGGTAATTGATCCGATTGATGGAACAAAGAACTTTATGCGTGGTGTACCAAGTTGGTCCACACTGATTGCACTCATTGAACGCAATGATGATGGCTCAGAACAGATTGTTGTCGGTGTTGTTAGCTCACCAGCACTATTTCGTCGCTGGCACGCAGCACTTGGATTAGGTGCATACGTGTCCCTTAACGGTGGCACACCAAAAAAGATTCACGTATCTGGAATTTCATCGATTAGCGATGCATCAATTACCTATTCAGATTTTAATAACTGGGATCAGTATTTGCCAAAGTTTCAATCACTTCTTGCAGCAGCAAATCGAACACGTGGTTTTGGAGATTTCTGGTCGCACATGTTGGTTGCAGAAGGCGCGGCTGAAGTTGCACTAGAAATCGGTGTAGCGCTCTGGGATATGGCTGCAATTTCAATCATTGTCACAGAAGCTGGTGGGCGTTTTTCAAGTATTGATGGCGTTGATGGACCTGGACACGGAAGTGGGCTTTCGACAAACACAATTCTTCACCAACATGTACTTGATGCGCTGCGAGTTAAGTAATGACTAAATGCAAAACACTTACAGTGGCGATGCACATCGATGAATTGGCCCGCAAATGACTAAGCGCGCTCTTGAAACTCGCACACTGAAGTTAGAGGGAATGACGTGTAGTGCGTGCGTAAACA
>CAZNWM010000064.1:0-3816 GCA_964576975.1 uncultured Candidatus Planktophila sp. | reverse complement strand
ATCATGCGCGAACGCTTAGGTGATCTTTTGACTGATTCATTTCGCACGCAAATTCTCAAACTTCTGGGATACAGAGTCGATGCAATTGAATTCATCGGGGGAGAACATACGCCTCGCAATCTAATGATTCGTGCGACTAAGACTGGTGCCAAAGCTGATGCAATTGATCTCGCACGATACAAAGAAATGCTTGCAGAGTGGAAAGTCCAGCCCGCCCTTGCGCAACGCCTTGCAAAAGAATTAGGCGCAATCTAGTCCGTTGCACCGTTAGACTTCACGCATGTCCAAAGTCCTCGCTTCGCTGCCAATCGGTGAAAAAGTTGGCATTGCATTCTCTGGTGGTTTAGATACATCAGTTGCTGTGGCGTGGATGCGCGATAAAGGTGCAATTCCTTGCACATACACCGCAGACCTTGGCCAATACGACGAACCAGATATTGATGGCGTTCCAGATCGCGCAAAGCAATACGGCGCTGAAATTTCAAGAATTGTTGATTGCAAAGAAGCACTCGTTGAAGAGGGTTTTGCAGCAATTGCGTGCGGTGCATTTCATATTCGCTCCGGCGGAAAACAGTATTTCAATACAACTCCACTTGGTCGCGCAGTAACCGGCACCTTGCTCGTTCGCGCAATGCTTCAAGATGGCGTTGATATTTGGGGCGATGGCTCAACGTATAAAGGAAATGACATTGAGCGTTTTTACCGTTACGGATTGCTCGCAAACCCAAACTTAAGAATTTATAAGCCATGGCTTGATGCTGACTTTGTGCAAGAACTTGGTGGCCGTAAAGAAATGTCACAGTGGCTGGTCAATCACAAGCTTCCTTATCGTGACAGCGTTGAAAAAGCGTATTCAACGGATGCCAATATTTTAGGTGCTACCCATGAAGCAAAGACTTTAGAAAACCTTGATGTATCCCTTGAAACCGTTCAACCAATCATGGGCGTTCGCTACTGGGATCCACAGGTGGAAATAAAGAGCGAAGATGTTGTCATCGAATTTGTACAAGGTCGCCCACACTCAATTAACGGCAAGACTTTTTCTAGTGCTGTAGAACTCATTCATGAAGCTAACACAATTGGTGGGCGTCACGGTTTAGGCATGAGTGATCAGATTGAAAACAGAATCATCGAAGCTAAGAGCCGCGGAATTTATGAAGCACCAGGTATGGCGCTTCTCTTCATTGCATACGAACGTTTAATCACCGCAATTCACAACGAAGACACAATTGCTAACTATCACGCAGAAGGTCGCAGACTCGGTCGCCTGCTGTATGAGGGTCGCTGGTTAGATCCACAATCGTTGATGCTTCGCGAATCATTACAGCGTTGGGTGGCATCTGCTGTCACAGGAAAAGTTACATTGCGCCTGCGCCGTGGTGATGACTTCACAATTTTGAATACAGAAGGCTCTGGATTTAGTTATCACCCAGAAAAACTCTCAATGGAGCGCACAGAAAACGCTGCATTTGGTCCAACAGATCGAATCGGACAACTGACTATGCGCAATCTAGATATTGCAGATACTCGTGAAAAACTTGAGCTCTATCGCAACCAAGGACAACTAGGTGGCGGGCACTTTAAGCTAATTAACGAATTAGAATAAAGAAAACTTTAGTCCTGCAATAATCAGGACCACACCGAGTGCTCGTTTGACTCCGTTGGATGTAAAGCGCGAAATACCTAGGCGAGTACCAATCAAGGCACCAATGATTACTGCGCCCAAAAAGAGCGGCAAAGTATCCGGCAATTCAGAAGTTGATCTGTAATTACCTAATAGCCCAGCCACTGAATTAACGAAGATAAATGCTGCAACCGTTCCACTTGCTTGTTTTACGTGATTCCATCCCAGCCAAATAATCAGCGGTGATAGAAAAATTCCGCCGCCGGTGCCAGTTATTCCTGCGAGAAATCCAATTGAAGAACCCATAAGCAGTGCTAATGGATAGTTAACCGGTTTTAGCTCTCGATCTTTCATGTTTGCCAAGAAGAAAAAGCGCAACCCGGCAAGTATCAAAAGAACACCCACAACGGGCTTATAAATTTCATTAGGCAAGTTGATGTGCCCACCAATGAAGGCGGATGGGATAGCGCCAAGAATTAAAACAAAAAAGAGTTTCTTATCGAAGAACTTGTTTCGGATGTATTGCGAACTCGCATAAGCAGAGACTGCAATATTGAGAGTCAACGCTGTTGGCCTGATTACTGCTGGTTGGAGATTAAACAGAGTCATAACAGCGATATACGCCGATGAGCCTGCGTGGCCCACCGACGTATAAAGAACTGCGCCCAGCAATAAACAAAGAGCTATTACTAGGTTGGTAAATTCGAACACTTATCTCCTATAAAGAGAATGAAGGATATTCATCCGTTACCAGAATGACTGCATATCCATAAATGCGATTCCAGAATTGAGTTACTCGCACAATTGCATCTGCAGATCCTGATGACATGGTGCCGGTAAACAAGATGTTTAACCAACCCAAAACCAACATAATGAAGCCATAGATTGCATAGACAACTCCAACGATGTAGAGCGGAATTGCCAATAGCCATTTCACAAGTGGAAGTCCACGGCTGAGGTTTTTTCCACCATCAATTTCAGGATAGGTGATTCGAACAACGCCACTATCTTCGATAGATGGGTACTCATCTGTTAGAAGTGCAACATATGCCCACACGCGATTAACAAGTCCAAAGATTGCCTTGTTAAAGCTCAGCGCATAGCTTGGATAAACGCCACGAAATAGAAGTGCAAGGACCACAGGCAAAATCACTAAGCCGTATGTCTGCAGCATGTTTTCGTTGAAGAACGTTTCAATCGAAAATGATGAGAGAAATATAAAGACTGGAAAAACCAAGATCAGGCGGGCAAATGCTGTCGCACGATCACGGTTATCTAATTGGACTTGAAACGATGTTTCTATTTGGTTGCTCATGTTCGTACTCTACTATTGGCAGATGAATTTGCTTCATGGACTCGATTTGTTATCTACATTTGTTTTCGCACTCGTAGGCGCTCGAGTCGCTGCTGATAAGCGTTTAGATTACGGCGGCATCGCATTTATCGCCGCAATTGCATCTGTTTCGGGCGGAACCCTTAGAAACATATTCCTTGGTTTAAAACCAATTTGGATAACCGATCCATCAATTATTGCTTCCGTGATTCTTGCTGTATTGATCACTCTTGTTTTTAGGCGAGTAACTCGAATCGGCAAAACACTATTGGTTATGGACACTTTTGGTCTAGCTATTGCAACAATTTCTGGAACCCAGTTAGCTTTTGAGCAAAATGTCTCTTGGTACGGCGCAATTCTTTTGGGACTTGTAACAGCAGTGACGGGAGGCTTGTTGCGAGACGTTCTCTGTCAGCTTGAACCAGTGCTTTTGCACAGAGAAACTATTGGAACTTCTGCGCTCATGGGAGCGATTACGTTTGTGGCCTTGACTGAACTCAATGTCACAAACACCATCAGTGCCATTGCAGGAGGAACTGTTGTTGTTTTGACCCGAGTACTTTCAATTCGTTTTGATCTACATCTTCCAAAGTTTAAAAAGTAACTAAATAGTTCCTTTACTTAAACCATCGAGCACTTCTTGGGCTCGCTGCTTTAATTCAGGCAAATCTTTCAACCTGTTTAGTCCAAAGACTTGTTGACTCATCCGATGATTTTTAACAAAAGTTTCCTTGTGACGATCTAGGAAATCCCAATACAACGTTGTAAATGGACATGCTGTTTCGCCAACTCGAAGCTTTGGGTCGTATTTGCAACCCTTGCAGTAGGTACTCATTCTAGAAATGTAAGCACCACCTGC
>CAZNWM010000063.1:0-3846 GCA_964576975.1 uncultured Candidatus Planktophila sp. | reverse complement strand
GTAAGTGATCTGGCGCCAAAATCATGATGACAGTTGCTTCCTTCACTGCTTCAGCAACGCTTGTAACTTAAGGCCTTCTGCTTCTGCCTTTGCTCGTGATGGTGAACCATCTTTGAGTCCGACTCGAACATCAACACCACTATCACGCAAGTTCAGTGCGTGAGCATGACCTTGAGATCCGTAGCCAATGATCGCAACTTTGCGTCCTTGGATAATCGAAAGATCTGCATCCTCTTCGTGATACATCGTTGCCACGGTTTTCTCCTTATTTATGTTTTTGGGTTGGTGTTAGTTTTGGTAATCAGGTTGGGTATCAGTTGGTGATGGCTTTACCTTGGTAGGCAAGATTTCTTTGATCGAAATTACGTTGATCAACTTGTCTAATTGTGAAATAACTTGCTCGAGAGCATGTCCTTCTACGTTTACATCGATTTCCATCTTTGAAATCGCGGGATTTTCAGTAGGTCCAACCTTGAGAGCATCGATGTTGTAAGCACGACGTGCAAACAATCCAGATACACGTGCAAGTACACCTGGTGAGTTTTCAACTAGAACTTCGAGTGTGTGTTTACTCATTAGAGCTCCTGTGAATCCCAGTCGGGCGCCATTTCGCGCGCGATCATGATGTCATCATTTGATGTTCCTGCTGCAACCATTGGCCACACCATTGCATCGCGATGAACTCTGAAATCAACTACTACTGGCTGATCATTAATTGAAAGCGCCTTTTCAATTGTCTTATCAACATCTTCTGGGCGATCACAACTTAATCCAACACAACCCATCGCATCTGCCAACTTTGGAAAATCAGGAACGCGCTTTGATTCGAGGTTTGTATTTGAATAACGGCCTTCATAGAACAGTGTCTGCCATTGGCGAACCATTCCGAGGCTTTCGTTATTGATGATTGCAACCTTGATTGGAATGTTATTAAGTGCACAGGTGACGAGTTCTTGATTCGTCATCTGGAAACAACCATCACCATCGATTGACCACACAGTGGTATCTGGTGCTGCAACTTTTGCTCCCATCGCAGCAGGAACTGAATAACCCATTGTTCCTAGCCCGCCGGAGTTAAGCCATGTGCGTGGAAGTTCGTAAGGAACGAATTGTGCTGCCCACATTTGATGTTGGCCAACACCTGCAACATAAATACTGTCTGGTGCTGAGAGTTTTGCAATGCGTTCGATGACGTACTGAGGTGAAACTGAACCATCTGATGGCTTGTCATAACCCAATGGATAAGTGCTCTTCAAATTATTAACTTGGCGTATCCAGGTTGATAAATCTGGACGATTCTTTGCAAGTGCAGCTTTAAGTGCAGGAATCAACGCAATTAAGGTGTGCTTTAGATCCCCAACAACTGGAACATCGGCGAATCGATTCTTTCCAATTTCGGCAGGATCTACATCGCAGTGAATTACCTTTGCATTTACTGCAAATGTTGAAAGTTTTCCTGTTACGCGATCATCGAAGCGTGCGCCAAGAGTGATTAACAAATCAGACTTCTGAAGAGCTGTTACTGCAGCAACAGAACCATGCATACCAGGCATGCCCATATGCAAAGGGTGGCTGTGCGGAAATGAACCAAGTGCCATCAAAGTTGTGACAACTGGAGCACCTAGTAATTCAGCGATTTCACGGAGTTCTTTCGCCGCGTTTGCTTTAATGATTCCGCCACCAACGTAGAAAACTGGACGATGCGATTGGGTAATGAGCGCGGCAGCGTCGGAAATCGATTGTGCGTTTGGTGCAATTGTTGGTTGGTAACCCTTGAGTGAAACAGAAGTCGGCCAATTAAAAACTGTCTCTTTTTGAAGTGCGTCTTTTGCAACGTCAACTAGAACGGGACCTGGGCGGCCACTTGTAGCAATATGGAACGCTTCTGCAATCACGCGTGGGATATCTGCAGGATCAGTTACTAAGTAATTATGTTTAGTAAATGGCATTGTGATTCCGCGAATATCTGCTTCTTGGAATGCATCCGTTCCGATTGCAGCACTTGGAACCTGTCCAGTAATTGCAACGAGTGGAACTGAGTCCATCGCTGCATCAGCAAGTGGAGTTACTAAATTGGTTGCACCTGGACCCGATGTTGCAATGCAAACTCCAGCACGACCAGAAACTTGTGCATATCCAGTTGCAGCATGACCGGCACCTTGCTCGTGGCGCACCAAGATATGTCTAATTGATGAATCAAAAATTGGATCGTAAGCAGGAAGAATCGCACCACCAGGAATGCCGAACATAACGTCGACGCCTGCGGCTTCAAGTGACTTAACCAAACTCGTTGCGCCAGTCATTGATGTGCCATTCGGTGTGCTCACTCTGTCGTTCCTTTCTTACTAGTGACTTGCATTAGCTTCGATAAAGTAAAAAACCCTCAGATCAACTGAGGGTAGCGCGCGATCATTTTGCTAGATCACGCGCTTTTAAATCACCACCACGAAGCGGATTGACTGTGTTGACATGTCCTTATTCTCCAATAGATAGGCTCAAAGCGTCAACCCCGGGTTGAAACATCTCAGAATTTGAGCGGAGTTAGCCGCAGACAGCGCCTATTGAGGCAGATCCGACAACTTTGCAGTACTTAGCCAAAACACCACGGGTGTATTTGTGTTCCAGTGGCTTCCAACCGACTTTGCGCTTTTCAAGTTCTGCGGGATCAACTAATAAATCTAATGTTCGATTAATCGTGTCAATTCTTACGCGATCTCCATTTTTGATGAATGCAATTGGTCCACCGTTGACAGCTTCAGGTGCAATGTGACCAACACACAAACCAGTTGAACCACCGGAGAATCTTCCATCAGTGAGAAGTAAAACTGATTTACCTAAACCAGCACCTTTAATCGCACCTGTGACCATGAGCATTTCGCGCATTCCAGGTCCACCCTTTGGGCCTTCGTAACGAATAACAACTACATCGCCAGCTTTAATTGTTCCATCTTCAACTGCATCCATTGCGGCTTGCTCGCGATCAAAAACACGTGCCGGGCCTTCAAAGGAATCGATTCCAATACCAGCGGTTTTACAAACTGCACCTTCTGGAGCAAGTGAGCCACCAAGAATTGTGATTCCAACATCTTTAGATAATGGGCTGTTGGCAGGATGCACAACGACGCCATCAGGAAATGGTGGATTAATGTCAGCTAAATTCTCAGCCATGGTTTTTCCGGTAACCGTCAATGTGTCACCATGTAGATATCCAGCATCTAGCAAAATCTTTAGTACTACTGGAATTCCACCGACGCGATCAAGATCTGTCATAACGAATTTACCAAATGGTTTTAGATCACCAAGCAATGGAACTTTTGATCCAATACGATTGAAATCTTCGAGAGTTAGATCCACTTCGGCCTCGTTTGCAATGGCCAATAAATGAAGGACCGCATTCGTTGAACCACCAAGTGCCATCAAAATTGTTATGGCGTTTTCAAAGGCTTTTTTCGTCAAGATTTGTCTTGTAGTAATACCTAGACGAATTAAATTAACGACTGCTTCACCTGACTTAACGGCGTAAGCGTCTCTGCGACGATCAACTGCAGGAGGCGCTGAAGATCCGGGTAATGACAGACCGAGTGCTTCACCGATTGCTGCCATTGTGTTTGCGGTGTACATACCGCCACAAGCACCTTCACCCGGACAAATTGCGCGTTCAATCTGATCTACTCGATCTTTTGTAATCAAACCGCGCGCACATGCACCAACAGCTTCAAATGCATCAATAATCGTCACATCTTTGCCATCGACTTGGCCCGGCAATGTAGAACCTGCATAAACAAAAACACTTGCAACATCTAAGCGGGCTGCTGCCATCATCATTCCGGGTAGCGATTTGTCACA
>CAZNWM010000062.1:0-3911 GCA_964576975.1 uncultured Candidatus Planktophila sp. | reverse complement strand
GGGCGAACACCTTGTGCGGTGATAACGTCACCAGCAATTATTTCGGCACTGACTTCGCGAATGAATGCATCTGCTCCAGATAATGGAAATCTTTCGGAGAAACGTTGTGCACTTTGAAAGAGCTGCATCATTGCATCGAGATCGCGATCTGCTGCAGCCCCACGGTTTCCACCGCGTAATGCAATCTCTTGCCACGCTGTACTTAGTTTTGCGCCATCACTAGTTTGTGCGTTATCCCAAATTGCCCAGAGTAAATCTTCGCCACGTGCGCCAGATTTCTTAGCCACTGCGCGGGCTTTGGTGAGCAATGTATTAATTCGATGGATTGGTTCTGCGCCTTCGATAGAAATATCGCCTGTGTCGACCGCTTCGATTAATAACTGATTGCCGCTTCGTTTGTCATCATCGCTTCTGGAAGCAAGCAACGCTCTGCGAATACGGCGAAGTGAGATTGCATCTGCGCCGCCAAATTCGCTGAGCAATAAACGTTCAACACTTTCAGTGTTAAGTGGCTTTGCTTTAATTGCGATTTCAGCAAGTAACAAAAATGGTGCGATGCTTGAATTCGTTGCAAGTGCTTCTAGTTCGCCGGCGACCGGTATAGAAACCTGTGCGAAAGCACGCCGTACTGCTGATGTGAGCGAACCTGGGGAGCGAACAATCACTGCCATGTGTGAATATGGCACGCCATCGACAAGGTGCGCACGGCGGAATTGGTATGCGATGTATTGCGCTTCCTCCGAAACAGATCGCAATCTTTCAATTGAGACGCTGCCTTGTGTATTTGTACTTACGCATGTGCGTTCGTGCGTTGGCCCGGTTAATCTGAAATTAGATGAGACGCTCATGCCAAGTGCGTGAGTTGCAGGTGTGCTTCTAAAGTCTTCATTCAAAACAACTTGGGTTCCATTGTGCGCCAGGTAATAATCAATTTCATTGGCCATGCCATCTGGGTCTGCGCCTCTAAATCGTCCAATAGCGCTGTGGGCATCACCAACTAGAACAAGATCTTGTGGCGCCAATAAACGTAGCAATCTTCTCTGTGCAGGATCTGTTTCTTGAAACTCATCGACCATAATTGTTTTAAATCGATTACGAAGTTCTGTTAATAAATCTGGATTAATTTCGAGGTGCCTAATTGCCCGAGATAAGAGTTCGGATGGATCAATGCGCAGCTTTGAATCACCCGCAGATACTTCACGTAGAAACATCGCACCGTTGTAGCGTTTCCAGAATTGCGCGGCGCCTTGCCAATATTTCTCGCCGTAGGACTTTGCGTACTCTTCTAGTTTTTCTGGATCCACGCCACGTTCTGATGCACGCAAAATAAGGTCACGTAACTCGCGAGCAAAGCCATGTGTGGAAAGTGCAAGGTGCAAATCTTCTGGCCACTGCCTATATCCATCTGCGATATCGCCTTGCAGTAAATCTCGAATAAAACTCTCTTGTTCTGGGCCAGAAAGAAGAATTGGATCAGGATCATCAACGTGCGATTTCATCTTTAGAATTGAAAAAGCTAAAGAGTGAAATGTGCGTGCAAGAGGTTCGTACATCGTGGCACTCGTTTGTAGCGCAATTGCATCGCGTAAATCTGATGCACTTTCGCGACCAAAGGTAATCAGCAAAATTGAATCTGGATTTTGACCCTCGGCGATTCGAGAAAGTGCAGAGTGAATAAGCACTGTTGTTTTTCCAGTGCCAGGTGCACCGAGTGCAATTATTGGAGTATTGCGATGCTGCGTGATTGCTAATTGCTGCGCGGAAAGCGTGATTGCAGGTGCGACAGGGTTACTGGCGACCAGGGTAACTTTCGCTTTACTCACAGTGGTTATCTTGCCCGAACCATGTGACAAAACCAGCCATGAACGCGGCTGGTAGAACTAAGCGTTGAGGTTTGCCTTCTTTTGGCGTGATGCAGTGCGTGCTCGCTCGGATTGATCGAGAACAACTTTGCGAATTCGCACAACAGCTGGAGTTACTTCTACGCATTCATCTTCACGACAGAATTCGAGAGCACCTTCCATGTTGAGTTTCTTAGGCGGAATCAAACGCTCTGATTCATCTGTTCCAGATGCACGCATATTTGTTAACTTCTTTTCGCGAACACAGTTAACGTCCATGTCATCGCTACGTGAGTTTTCGCCAATAACCATACCTTCATACACTTCATCGCCAGGTTCTACGAAGATAGTTCCGCGATCTTGTGTTCCGTAAAGTGCGTAAGAAGTAACTGTTCCCATGCGATCTGAAACAAGTGAACCAGTACCGCGTGTACGAATATCGCCATACCAAGGTTCGTAACCATCAAATACGTGGTGTAGTAAACCTGTACCGCGGGTTTCAGTTAAGAACTCTGTACGGAAACCAATAAGTCCACGTGAAGGAACTTTGTAATCAAGGCGAATCCATCCGGTGCCGTGATTAACCATTTGCTCCATGCGACCTTTACGAAGTGCCATTAATTGAGTTAAAACACCGAGATATTCTTCTGGTGCATCAATTGTTAAGCGCTCCATAGGTTCAGAGAGTTTGCCATCAATAACCTTTGTAACTACCTGTGGCTTTCCAACAGTAAGTTCGAAACCTTCGCGCTTCATAATTTCTACGAGAACAGCTAGCTGTAGTTCTCCACGACCTTGTACTTCCCAAGTATCTGGGCGTTCTGTATTTAGAACACGCAATGAAACGTTACCTACGAGTTCGGCATCTAAACGACCCTTTACTTGGCGCGCAGTCAGTAACTTTCCACTCTTACCTGCAAGAGGTGAAGTGTTAATACCGATTGTCATAGAGATAGATGGTTCATCAACAATGATTGGTGGCAATGCATGTGGATTATCAATATCTGCAAGTGTTTCACCCAAAGTAATTGTTTCAATACCTGCAACAGCGATGATGTCACCTGGATGCGCTTCAAGTGCTGGTACGCGTTCTAGTGCTTCTGTAATTAAAAGTTCTGAAACCTTTACACGCTCTGTTGTGCCATCAGTTTTCATCCACATAACTGATTGGCCTTTTTTAATAACACCTTCGCGTACGCGGCAGAGTGCAAGGCGACCAAGAAATGGTGACGAGTCAAGGTTTGTTACGTGAGCCTGTAGAGGTGCACCTTCGTGATAAACCGGAGCTGGAATTGCAGAGAAGATAGTGTCGAATAAAACATCGAGGTTTTCTTCTTCTGGCATTCCACCATCTGCAGGGCGCTTAAGAGATGCGCGACCAGCTTTTGCGGATGCATAAACAACTGGGAATTCGATTTGTTCTTCGTTTGCATCGAGATCTAAGAATAATTCGTACGCTTCATCAACAACTTCTGCGATACGTGAATCGGGGCGGTCAACTTTATTGATCACCAAGATAACTGGAAGATTCTTTTCTAGAGCCTTGCGCAATACGAAACGTGTTTGTGGAAGTGGGCCTTCTGATGCGTCAACGAGAAGAATTACTCCGTCAACCATTTCAAGTCCGCGTTCTACTTCTCCGCCGAAGTCTGCGTGGCCTGGTGTATCAATAATGTTAACGATTGTGTCACCGCGCTTAACGGCAGTGTTCTTAGCAAGAATTGTGATTCCCTTTTCGCGTTCTAGATCCATTGAATCCATCATGCGATCTTGACCTTCGTCTTGCTTCTTATACGCCGCAAAAGCACCTGACTGCCACAACATGGCATCAACAAGTGTTGTCTTTCCGTGGTCTACGTGAGCGATGATTGCAACGTTGCGAAGATTCTCGCGCTTCTTAATTGGCAGACCAGCCAAGTGCGCAGTAGATGCTTTAGCCATTGAAATTTCGCTCCAGACGTATGTGCTCTGGAAGAACTCCACAGAACGATGCGAAGAATAGCAGTTGAGGTTGCAATACCTTAAATCTCACGCGTATCCACCGCAAATAAGAGATTTAAATTACGTATT
>CAZNWM010000061.1:0-3928 GCA_964576975.1 uncultured Candidatus Planktophila sp. | reverse complement strand
TCGTGAACAACAACAGGTGTAACAAGGGCTGGATCTAAACCAGTTTCTTCAACTGCTTCTCGTAGCGCTCCTTGAATCACATCTTCATGCGAATCGCGTGCACCGCCTGGAATTCCCCATGTGTCACCGTTATGAACCCACGGGGCTCGGTGTTGAAGCAAAACCATTGAGTCGCGCACCAGCAATAAACCTGCAGCGCCGTGCAAACCCCAGTGCTTGTTTCCGCAATCACACTGGACCCAGCCATCACCATCTCGCGCTACCACGGTTCTAGAGTGGCATAAGTATCCACATGTGCGCGAGATGAAGGATTTTGCTGCCAGCGACTTACATAACCTGCGCCCATTATGAAAACAAATAGCGCATTAATTACAGCACCTTTACTTATCGCACTCTTATTTCCAGGGTCCACAGCCATGGCCGCTGATTGCACCACAGCATGTCTTGATGTCTCAGTAGAAAACGGCCAAATAGTTGTCTCGGGCCAAAAGGGCAATGGCCCTAAGAGCACCAAAGTTGTGAAAAAGGTTACGGCTGTGAAAAAAGTTGTACCAAAAAAGCCAGTGATCAAACGAGTGATCGCAAAGCCTCCCAGTGGAGTTATTGCTACACGCAAACCAGTTGTTAAAAAACCGATTGTAAAAAAGAAGAAAGTTGTTGCCAAGAAAGCCACAGCTGCAACATCGATTGCAGATCGCCTAACTAAGTTGTTGCCAACAGGTGGGGTTGCATATCAACCAGCATTTGAACCTCTTGTGCATGTTCCAGTTGTTTTTTGGTGTGATCTGCCAAAGATCTTTACTACCCGATTTAACATTGTTGGCGAAGTTGTCGACGTTACTTTGCGCCCATCATTTTCGTGGTCATTTGGCGATGGCTCGGTCATGCAGAGCACTGATCCCGGAGCGCCTTATCCCAATGGATCTATTCAGCATGCGTACTTAAAAGAAGGAACGTATCTGGTGACAATGCTTGCGACCTGGGGTGGCACATGGTCAAACCAAGGCACCATCCGTGCAGTTACGGGTCAGATTAAAACCATTCGTGTTGCAACTATCAAAGTTGTTAGCGCCCCAACAATGTTTGTCCAGTAATGAGTACGGCTACTGCGGTGGATTACCGCGATGAAGAGTTTGCAAAGAGCGTTGCATCCTTCTTTGTAGATATTGATGCCAATGATTTAAATGCCATGCAACAAGATGGGGCAACAGCAATTGTTGATCTTGCAGGCGAATATGAAGCAATGGGATGCAGCGTTAATACAGCGCTTAAAGCAAAGGTGCTTGGTCGCTTATCTGATATTCAAGTGCGCGACTTTGCATTGGGGTGTCACACCGATGTGACTCTGCCGAACTATGTGGCGATGTGGTCAGATCTTTTATCTATGGCTCCCGCAAAGTTTGTAGCCCCTGTCGCATCGCTGTGTGCTGCAATCACCTACGAAAGTGGAGATAAAGAAGGCGCTGCGCAGTACTTGCGCCGAGCCATTGCAGATGATGCGAGATATTCACTAGCCACATTGTTACAACGCGTCTTTGCTTCAGGCTGGCCAGCAAATGCCTTTGCAGCAATGCGCGCAGATCTACATCCCAAGGTGTGCGCTCTGATATTCATTTGAAGCCCGTGCCGTGTTTTGTTACCCTTGCCAATAGGTCACGAGTTCTAGTTATAGCCCCAGCTTGCTAGACGGCAACCCTCCACCGCGGCGGGGTGCTCTGGGTGAGGACCTGGCAGGGTTAACTCACAAGTTAAATCTGCAAGTGCGTGAAGGAATTAATTACTGTGTCTATTGCTAAGAAATCACCAGATGATCGTTATGACGTGACCGGCGCATGGCTAGAGGGTGACGATGTTGGCGATCGCGAATTCGTAAAAGTTGGCGACATAGAACTTGAAAGCGGCGAAGTTCTGACCGATGTCACAATCGCATATCAAAGTTGGGGAACACTCAACGCTGCTCGCGATAATGCAATTTTAGTAAATCACGCAATGACTGGATGGTCTGATGTGCCGGGATGGTGGCCATCAATGGTTGGTCCTGGGCTTCCACTAGATACAGACAAATATTTTGTTGTCTGCCCCAATGTTATTGGCGGTTGCCAAGGCAGCACTGGTCCATCATCGGTTGCACCTGATGGCAAGCGTTGGGGTTCACGTTTTCCACTAGTGACAATCAGGGACATGGTTGCTGGTGAAATCGCTTTTTCTGATGCGATCGGAATTAAGAAATACAAACTTGCATTAGGGCCATCACTTGGCGGAATGCGCGCACTCGAGTGGGCGGTGCAGCATCCAGATCGCGTGGGAGCTATTTGCACAATTGGTTCATCTGCTGTTGCAACAGGAGATCAAATCGGAACCGCTGCAATTCAAATCCGCGCAATTAAATCTGATCCATTTTATTTTGGTGGCGATTATTACGATAAAGATCGCGGACCTGTCGAAGGCATGGGAATCGCACGTCGTATTGCTCACCTGACCTATCGCACTGAAGCAGAAATGGATGTGCGCTTTGGTCGACAATTACAGGGAGATGACACTGGTCGCTTCGCTGTTGAGTCATACCTTGATCATCAAGCCAACAAACTGGCCAAACGCTTTGATGCCAACACATACATCGCACTGACGGAGGCGATGAATTCACATGACATTGGTCGTGGACGCGGGGGAGTAGCAGCAGCCCTTGAATCAATCACTGTGCCCGTGATGGTTTTATCCATTGATACCGATCGACTCTTTCCGCCTCGCTTACAGGCTGAGATAGCCGATTTAGCCCCACATGCGGCCCCTGTAGAGACGATTACGTCCCCATTTGGTCACGATGGCTTCTTAGTTGAGGTCGAATCTGTGGGCGCAGTGGTGCGAAAAGCGCTCGCGCTCTAGAAATTAGCCGTAATGCGCGTTTTACGATGTGCAAAATAGCCTGTGGACAAATTATAATATAGCCATCGCCTCTTCGACTTCGAAGAGTAAAAACCAAAGGACAATTGTGGCTGTATTTAGTGCGCTCAAAAACAGGGGCAAGAAGAAGGCAGTGGCAAAAAAGAGTGCTGCAAAAAAGAAACCTGTGAAAAAAGCACCAGCAAAGAAAGTTGTTGCCAAAAAAGCACCAGCGAAGAAGGCGCCAGCTAAGAAAGTTGTTCCTAAAAAGATCGAACTCAAAAAAGATCTGACTGCTAAAGATGTTCAGGCCATTGTTGATGCAAAAACAATTGCAATGCGCCAGAAAGAAGTTCTAGCAGAGCTCGAATCTCGCGGTGTTACATCCATTAACCGCATTCCAAAAAAGGTCGATAAAGATTTAGTTGACGAAGCCCGCGCGCTCGCAACAGAAGTTCCAGTTGTAACAGAGAAGTTACGCAAAGCCGGACTCGGTTCACCATTTCGAATGCTCAAAAAAGTGGAGCTTGCACTTATTGCACCGCCTCCTGCTCCAAAATCAGAGGCACCTGCTGCACCAAAGATTGATCCAAAGACTGGCAAGGCAGTTGTTGTAAAGATTGATGGCGAAGATGTCGAACTAGAAGAAGTAGAACTCGAAGACGTTGAATCTCTTATCGCCGAAGCAGTTGAAATTATTGATTCTGAGGCTGAAGAAAAGGGCAACCAACCACGCGTTGTAGACCTTAAGGCAGAAGATGCCACAGGCAATGAAGAGAATGCATTTACATTAAAGGCATCCGAAGAAGATGATGCGCCAGCACAGACTGTTATGACTGCTGGTGCGACAGCGGATCCCGTAAAGGATTACCTCAAGCAAATCGGTCGTGTTGCACTTCTAAACGCCGAACTCGAAGTAGAACTCGCTACTCGCGTAGAAGCAGGTCTCTTTGCTGAGTACAAACTTGCAACAGAGAAGAAATTGGATAAAAAGCTCAAGCGCGAACTCGAATTTATTGTCGAAGATGGAAAGCGCGCAAAGAATCAC
>CAZNWM010000060.1:0-3961 GCA_964576975.1 uncultured Candidatus Planktophila sp. | reverse complement strand
CATAACTACATTGGCACAGAACATATTCTTCTTGGACTTATTCGCGAAGGCGAAGGCGTTGCAGCACAAGTTCTCGTAAAACTTGGTGCAGACCTTAACCGCGTTCGTCAAAGCGTTATTCAACTTCTCTCTGGTTACCAAGGTAAAGAAGCTGTTGCATCAGGTGGACCAGCAGAAGGAACACCATCTACATCTTTGGTACTCGATCAATTTGGTCGCAACCTCACACAAGCAGCGCGCGAAGGAAAACTTGATCCCGTAATCGGTCGCGAACTTGAAATCGAACGCGTCATGCAAATTCTTTCTCGTCGCACAAAGAACAACCCAGTCTTAATTGGTGAGCCAGGTGTTGGTAAGACAGCTGTTGTTGAAGGACTTGCACAAGCAATCGTTAAAAACGATGTGCCAGAGACTTTGAAAGATAAGCAGCTCTACTCACTAGATCTTGGTGCACTCGTTGCTGGTTCACGCTACCGCGGAGATTTCGAAGAGCGCTTGAAGAAGGTTCTTAAGGAAATTAAAACTCGTGGTGACATCATTCTTTTCATCGATGAAATTCACACACTAGTTGGAGCAGGCGCTGCAGAAGGTGCAATCGATGCCGCAAGCATCTTGAAGCCAATGCTTGCTCGCGGTGAACTGCAGACAATTGGTGCAACCACACTCGACGAATACCGCAAGCACCTCGAAAAGGATGCAGCACTAGAGCGCCGCTTCCAACCAATTCAGGTTAAAGAGCCATCTGTTGCTCACACAATTGAAATTCTTAAGGGTCTACGCGATCGCTACGAAACACACCACCGTGTATCAATTACAGATGGTGCACTTGCAGCTGCTGCCAACATGGCAGATCGCTACGTCTCAGATCGCTTCTTGCCAGATAAGGCAATTGATCTCATTGATGAAGCAGGTTCACGTCTTCGCATTAAGCGCATGACCGCACCTGCCGAACTACGTGCATACGATGAGAAGATTGCTGCTGCACGTAAAGAAAAAGAGTCTGCAATTGACGGACAAGATTTCGAAAAAGCAGCTGGACTTCGCGATACTGAAAAATCACTTATCGCTGAAAAGTTAGAAGCTGAAAAACAATGGAAAGCAACTGATCTAGATAAGGTCACAGAAGTTGATGAAGAGTTAATTGCACAAGTTCTCTCCGCGTCCACTGGTATTCCAGTATTTAAGTTAACTGAAGAAGAAACAGCACGACTTCTTCGTATGGAAGATGAACTACACCGCCGCGTGATCGGACAAGATCAAGCAATCAAGGCGTTGTCACAAGCAATTCGTCGTACACGCGCTGGATTAAAAGATCCAAAGCGTCCTGGCGGATCATTTATCTTCGCTGGTCCATCCGGTGTTGGTAAGACAGAACTTTCACGCACACTTGCATCATTCTTATTCGGTGATGCTGATGCGTTAATTCAACTCGATATGTCTGAATACTCAGAGCGTCACACTGCATCACGTCTGTTCGGTGCACCTCCAGGGTATGTCGGTTATGACGAGGGCGGACAACTCACAGAGAAAGTACGTCGACGTCCATTCTCTGTTGTGCTCTTTGATGAAATTGAAAAAGCACACCCAGATATCTTTAACTCACTTCTTCAAGTACTCGAAGATGGTCGCCTAACTGATTCACAAGGTCGCACTGTGGACTTTAAGAACACAGTCATCATCATGACTACAAACCTTGGAACACGCGATATTTCAAAGAGTCTCGGCCTTGGTTTCGCTAACTCTGGTGATGATCTAACGAATTACGAACGCATGAAGGGCAAAGTAAGTGATGAACTTAAGTCACACTTCCGTCCTGAGTTCTTAAACCGTATCGATGACATCATCGTCTTCCACCAGCTCACCAAGGATCAGATCATTCAGATCGTTGATCTCATGATTGCAAACCTTGATGAGCGCCTACGTGCGAAAGATATGGGAATCGAACTTACTGCCGCTGCGAAGAACTTACTTGCAGACCGAGGTTACGACCCACTACTTGGTGCACGTCCACTGCGCCGCACAATTCAACGTGAGATTGAAGATGCACTCTCAGAGCGCATTCTCTTTAGCGAACTCAACGCTGGTGAAATCATCGTTGTAGATGTTGAAGGCGAAGGCGCGGATGCAACCTTCACATTCAAGGGTTCACCAAAGACTGAAATGCCTGATTCTCCTGAGAATCTGACTGAGGCACCAACAGTTTAATTAGGCAGCGAGTATTTATTTCTGGCCGATTGGGAAATCAACCCATCGGCCAGAAGTGTTTCTAAAGCCTTTTCTACTTGTGATTCCAGGATCCATAATTTCTTAATCTCTTTTACTGTTAACGAATCATTTTCACGAAGCGCCTGCACAATAACTCCGCGGCACTGTCTGTCGGTTCCGTTCCATGCTTGTGTGCGCTTTGGTTGATCTGATTGCGGATAATTCAGCGAACGCCATTTACATGAATCAGCAACTGGGCATATTTCGCACTTTGGTTTTTGCGCAGTACAAATGAGTGCACCGAGTTCCATAGTTGCTGCAGCCCATACGTGTGCATTCTTTTTAGGCACTAATTCGGCACGAGCCGCACGCTCAGTTTTATTGGGCGCAGCAGTTGGTGATTGAACTCCGTCATAGATGCGTGAAAAAAGTCGGCGAATGTTGATATCTAAAACTAGTGAGCGCTCTTCAAAAGCAAATGCCATTACTGCAGCTGCTGTGTAATCACCGATTCCTGGCAGCTTTCGTAATTGAACTTCATTATCGGGAACCTTGTTATTGAAATCTGTTGCGATTACTTGTGCGCATTCGCGTAAGCGCAGTGCACGGCGGGGATAGCCAAGTCGCCCCCATTGCTTGATTACATCCGCCGGCGTCGCTGCTGCTAAATCTTTTGGTGTTGGCCAGAGTTTCATCCACGTGCGCCATACAGGTTCGACTCGAGCTACGGGAGTTTGCTGCAACATTATTTCTGAAACTAATACGCCCCAGGCTGTTGTCTTTCGCCATGGAAGATCACGTTTGTTTTTAGCAAACCACTTGGTGATCTCTTTTTCTAGAAGGCTCATTCGCCGTTAATTTTTACCCGACTAAGTGCCTGATCAAGTCGTGATACTTCAACGATTTCCATTCCTGCAATCTTTACATCAGAGCCAGCAGGAACAAGTGCGCGCTTAAATCCAAGACGGAACGCCTCAGCAAGTCGGCGTTCTACACCGCTTACTTTTCTAATCTCACCAGCCAGACCAACTTCTCCGATTGCAACAAGGTCTGCAGGTAGCGCTAAACCTTTTGCAGCTGAAGCCACGGAGAGTGCAAGTGCAAGGTCGGCTGCAGGTTCTGACATCTTCATTCCGCCAACAGTTGCTGCATAAACATCTCGTCCACCAACTTTTACGTGTGCACGAAGTTCTAGAACTGCAAGAGTCATTGATGTGCGTGCAGAGTCCAGGCCACTTGTTACGCGACGTGCGTTGCCGAAATCATTTTCTCGGCCAGCGCTAACTAAAGCTTGAATTTCAGCGAGTAAAGGTCTGCGGCCTTCGAGTGTGACTGTGACGCATGTTCCAGGAACTGGTTCGCTGTGACGAGAAGTAAACAAACCAGTTGGATCCATAACGCTTTCGATGCCGGCATCACTTAAATCAAAGCAACCAACTTCATCGCTTGCACCAAATCTGTTCTTGATTGCTCGAATTAAACGCAGACGCGAGTGACGCTCGCCTTCGAATTGAAGAACAACATCAACAATATGTTCGAGCAGACGTGGTCCAGCGATTGACCCATCTTTGGTGACGTGACCAACTAAGAGCAGTGTGATGTCGCGATCCTTACAGATGCGAATAAGTGCACCAGCAACTTCGCGAACCTGTGTGACACCACCAGGTGCTCCATCAGCAGCTGAGGAACCAATTGTTTGAATACTGTCGATGATTAAGAGTTGTGGTTTAACAGCATCGATATGTGAGATAACAGC
>CAZNWM010000059.1:0-3999 GCA_964576975.1 uncultured Candidatus Planktophila sp. | reverse complement strand
TGGCTTCAAGTATTCCAGTTTCGGAAAGAGTCATCACGATAGAAGAAGTTTTTGAACTCAAACCAAACCTGCCTGATGTTGTTCAGATGCAAACTCGATCTGCCAATCTTCAAGGAACTGGTGAAATTCCCTTGAGGCGTTTGATCAAGGAGTCATTGCGTATGCGTCCTTCCAGAATCATCGTTGGAGAAGTGAGAGAGGCTGAAGCATTGGATTTGCTCATTGCATTGAATTCTGGATTGCCTGGAATGGGAACATTGCATGCAAATTCACCGAAAGACGCAATCATTAAATTGCAAACTCTTCCGCTGTTAGCAGGAGAAAACATCTCTCACAAATTTATTGCTCCAACTGTTGCTGCAGCTATTGACTTAATCGTTCACGTGCAGATGGATCAGAGTGGCAAGCGACGAATATCAGAAATATCTGCTCTAACTGGCCGCTATGAGAACGATCGCCCCGAAATTGAATCTCTGTGGAAGTGGAATGTTGATCACTACGAACGTGGCTTAGGTGCGCTACCTAAACCAGAGAAATTTGCTGCAGTCGGCTTTCCGCTTGAATCTTGGTGGAACAAGTGAGCTATTCATGGAAATCTCTTTTCAAGCACTCTCACTACCGATCACTTCTACTTGGTTTCTCGAGTGGTTTATTAGTTCTTATCCTTACGAAATCCGTGATTCTTGCTTCTCCTTTTGCGTTACTTACTGCTGGTTCACACTTTGCAATTGTTCGAGGCAAGAAAAACAAGTTTGCATCACAGTTGAGTAGTGCATGGCCAGAAGTGATAGATCATTTAATATCAGGAATCTCATCTGGTCTATCTCTTGCAGAATCGCTTGCGGGATTGGCTACTAGAGGTCCTGAAATAGTCCGTCCCGCTTTTCAAGAATTCCAAACGCAGTTGCAAAATGATGGTGACTTTTCTAATGGAATACAGAAACTAAAAACCTATTTTTCCGATCAAAGTAGTGATCAAATTTTTGAAGCAATACTTTTGTCGAAATCTCTTGGCGGCAATGAGTTGATGTCTATTTTGCGAACAGTAGGTGATTTCATCCGTCAGGATGTGGCTTTGCGAAAAGAAATCGAAATTAAACATGGTTGGGTTAAAAATTCTGCACATTTGTCTGCAGCAGCTCCGTGGTTATTGCTTTTGTTGTTATCTACACAACCTGGAACAGTTAAGTCGTACTCAACTCCAACAGGTGCATTGATACTTGCAATGGGGGTTTGTATGACAGCCCTGGCGTACCTCTGGATGAACTATTTGGGAAGGCTCCCACGCATTCCTAGAGTGTTTAGCAAGTAATGGATCTCGCTATCGCAGTCCCATTATTGCTATCGATGAGTAGCGCCTATTTTTTATTGCAAGATGAGGACATAAACAGGTCTGCGCGCTTTATTTCAAAAAGAAGAGAAAAGACAACAGCATTATTTCCAAAAATGCATGATCACCATTCTGTTCAACATCGATTAGTTGAAATAGGAAAAAGTCGAGTTGATGATCTCAATCAATTCAGATTCACTCAATTAGCTATAGCCATCGGCTCAGGTTTTAGTGCTTTTGTTTTTCTTTCTCTTAGCGGCAAGCCTGTGTATTTAAGAATGCCAATAGCCTTCTTTGTAGCGATTTCTGGATACATATACGCAGATAGGGCTTTAACAAAAAAAATCACGAAGAATCGAACTCTGCTTGAAGGCGAGTTCCCAGCGATTGTCGAAATGCTAACTCTGTGCATGGCAGCAGGAGAAACACCTCTAGGTGCTATGTCTCGAGTTTCCCAGCGCTCTTCTGGTTTGTTAAGTGCCGAGTTTTCCTTAGTCATTCAATCTGTTACCTCTGGAACTCCGTTTCAATTTGCACTAGATGACATGGGACGAAGAGTTAAGTCCACACATATCAGACGATTTGTGGATGCTTTAATCACTGCAATGCTTCGTGGTGCACCTTTGGTCGATGTGTTGCAGAGTCACGCTAGAAATGCACGGGAAGCTGAACGAAACAGAGTCCTAAGCGCTGCAGGTAAATCAGAAGTTTCCATGATGATCCCTGTGGTCTTCTTGATTTTACCCATCTCAATCCTCTTCGCTCTGTGGCCATCATTATCTAATCTCAACCTATTTCTTGCTTAGTTTGATTCGTATTGTTAACAAAGAACGCTTGTCCACATCTTCTGATTTTCTCTCAAGGTGTGAGTGGAATTGAATAGAAAATCGCTCTCAACCACTCGATTCGAAAATACAGGAGAAATATGAATCAAAAAAATAACTCAATTGAAAATGCTTCAATAAAAATCGCCCTTAATATCGTTAGAGCTCAATCACTCATCAAGAGAAAAATAAATGAAACAAAGTTCATCTCTGCTGTGCGTGATGATCGAGGAGATGTTCCTGGCTGGGTATTAGTGGTTTTAATGACTACCGGACTCGTTACAGCTATTTGGACAATCGCATCACCAAGATTGAGTGCAATCTTGAAAAACTCTCTCGATTCTATGAATGGAATTCGCTAACTGATGCACAAAGGAAAAATTTGCAAAAACTCTTCCATCTATGGAGCGGTGTATGCGAATGTCAATAGAGCAGTAAAGGGAGTCAAAGATGAGAGCGGATCCGTTGAAAGCGCCTTAGTTTTAATCCCTTTACTGATTCTGTTTCTAGTGACCATGCAAATTGGTGTTGCAGTAAATTTTAGAAATATTGATAAAGCTTTTGCGCAGAGTGAAGCCTCCGAAAGGGCAATCTCAGGCCAATTCGTCGCTGGTGATAAATTAATAGAAGTTAATCCATTTGGAGCATTTAATACTTTAGGCATTTTGATTACGAAAAAAGTAAGTAGCATTCCAATTTTGATTCCATTTATCGGAACTTTCATAAACAGAGGTCATCGCTCAGAAGTTACTGGTATAGCTGTCATAGAAACACTTTCATGAAAAATCTAATTAATAAGGTTCGCTCTGAGGAGGGTAGCGCCGCCGTTGAGTTTGTACTACTTGCTATTCCTTTGTTTATTCCAATAATTTTATTCATGAGTACGTTTGCCGACGTTAGTGATAAGGAATCAATAGCAAGAGCTCTTGCTCGTGAAAGTGTCCGTGGATTCGTCTTATCGCGAGGGGATATCTCTGCGTATTCAACGGCGCACCATATTGCTAATGAGGGCGCAGTGGCTCTGGGTTTAGATGCCCATGAAGTTTCCTCAATGAAAGTTGATGTCCAATGTGAAGTGTGGCCATGCATTACGCCTCGTAACCGTATTTCAGTCACAATAACTTTTTACTCGAATCAAAGTCATAGACAAATTCGGGCTACCGCTGAAGAAGTTTTGTCTCCATGGGTATGAAGTGAGGAATTTCTTTTTTCAATCACTGCAAGCTATGAAGGTGCGAATAAAAGCGAATTCAAAGAAAATAAAAGCTGTTGTCAAAGATGAGAAGGGATCAATCTCTCTTTTGATAATTGGACTCTTTGTTGTAACCGTTGCAACTCTGCTGGTCATTACCAACATTGCATCTATTGCGATTGCTCAGCGCAGTTTGGTTCAGGCAAGCGAAGCTGCCGTGCAGCGCGCTGTTCAGAATTTAGATCTGGACGCATACTACGTTGGTGAAGGCGGAATGCTCAGCGGTTTGTTAAACACTGGCGAAGTTCCGATTCCAATTGAATGCAACTTAGCTAGCTCAGCAATAAGTAACGAATTGCAGCACTGGAACTCTGCAAACAGTGCACTCTTGCGACGAGAAATCCGAGATATCTGGTTAAGTGAATTCAATTGCGACGGGGTTTCGGTTGGAATTAGTACGTCCGCATTTGCTGTACTGCCACTTCAACTTCCATTTATTAACCTCAAGAGTATTGAACTGCATACTTCAGTAGGCGCGACGAATACTCGCTCGAAGGGCTTATATCTCTTCGGTATTCGCATTTCTTAGTTGGATGCATTCCTAAAATTCTTTTAAGTTACTAATCTCGCTATCCTTTACCCATGGCTGCGCG
>CAZNWM010000058.1:0-4245 GCA_964576975.1 uncultured Candidatus Planktophila sp. | reverse complement strand
CACACAGCCTTCGAACTCGATGCTGATCAAGTAGAAGCAGTTGTTTACGGGGGCACAGGACGATGAGTACAAAACCATCACTTGCAGTCGTTGGCGCAACTGGCGCTGTCGGCACAGTAATGCTCAGCATTTTGTCTGAGCGTCCAGATGTATGGGGCGAGATTCGTTTGATCGCATCCGCTCGCAGTGCGGGAAAGAAACTTAAGTGTCGCGGTGAAGAACTCACTGTTGTTGCACTTTCGCCAGAAGCATTTGATGGCATTGATGTTGCAATGTTTGATGTGCCAGATGAAGTCTCTGCCGAATGGGCACCAATTGCTGCATCTCGTGGAGCAGTTGTTGTCGATAACTCAGGCGCATTTCGAATGGATGCAGATGTTCCACTAGTTGTTCCAGAAGTAAATCCAGAGATGGTTAAGCAACGTCCACGTGGAATTATCTCTAATCCAAATTGCACAACCCTTTCAATGATTGTTGCAATGGGCGCACTTCACAAAACTTATGGCCTCAAAGAGTTAGTTGTCTCTTCTTATCAAGCGGCATCAGGTGCTGGCCAATCAGGTATTGATGCACTTCGTGCACAGATGAAAGAAGTTGCAGGTACAGGTGTAGGAGACACAGCAGGAGACGTACACAAAGTTGTTACAGATCTTGGACCATTTCCGGCACCACTAGCACTGAACGTTATTCCGTGGGCTGGTTCACTAAAGGCCGATGGTTATTCATCAGAAGAACTAAAAGTTCGCAACGAATCACGAAAGATTCTTGGACTTTCAAACCTAAAGGTTTCAGCAACATGTGTTCGTGTTCCTGTGATTACAACTCACTCACTAACAGTGCACGCAGTCTTTGAGAAAGAACCATCACGCAAAGCAGCCCAAGACATACTTGCTAGCGCTGCTGGCGTGAAGTTAGTTGATGATCCTGAAAACTATAAGTTCCCAACTCCGGCAGATGTTGTCGGCACTGATCCAACATGGGTTGGACGTGTTCGAAAGAGCATTGATGATCCGATGGCTTTGGACCTATTTGTCTGCGGAGATAACTTACGTAAAGGCGCTGCGCTAAATACAGCACAAATTGCTGAATTACTTGCGGCCGAATTTACTAAGTAGGCTATCCCCATGAGCATTAAAGAAACTCTGCAAGCAGATCTCACCGAAGCAATTCGCAGCCGTAACGAAATCGTTTCGGGCACCATCCGTATGGTTTTAACTGCGATTACAAATGAAGAAGTATCAGGCAAAGAAGCACGCACGCTGACTGATGCAGAAATCATTACCGTGCTTTCACGTGAGGCAAAGAAGCGCCGCGAAGCAGCAGAAGCATTTGCTGATGCAGGACGTGCTGATAAAGCAGCTCTTGAAAAATCTGAGGGCGAAGTAATTGCTAAGTACTTACCTGAACAAATGTCAGAAGATGAAATTAAGAAACTCATTGACGCGGCAATTGCACAAACTGGTGCAAGTGGTCCCGCAGATATGGGCAAAGTAATGGGTGTTATTAAGTCGCAAGTAGCAGGAAAAGCAGATGGTGGCACCGTATCCGGACTAGTGAAAGCAGCGCTGAACAAATGAAATTTGAATACGCAACAGTTCCATTGTTATCTCATGCAACAAAGCAGATCCTTGATACATGGGGTTCAGATGGTTGGGAACTCGTACAAGTAATTCCGGCGCCAGGTACTGGCGAACAACTAGTTGCTTACATGAAGCGAGAAATTAAGTGAGCACCGATGTTCGTGCAAAGCTTGCAGAACTAGGACTAGAACTTCCTGTTGCTGCAAAGCCAGTTGCTGCATACGTTCCTGCAGTTCGCACAGGCAACATTGTTTTCACAGCAGGTCAATTGCCACTAGTAAATGGTGAGATGGCTGGCACTGGAAAAGTTGGCGGCACTGTTACACCAGAGCGCGCAAAAGAGCTTGCACAGATTTGTGCACTGAACGCGCTAGCAGCTGTTGCTTTGGTTGCAGATGTAAACAAGATTTCAAAGGTTGTCCGTGTAGTTGGTTACGTAAATGGAGCACCTGGTTATATTGCACAGCCAGTTGTTGTTAATGGCGCATCCGAACTCTTTGTACACATCTGGGGCGAAGCAGGAAAGCATGCACGTTCTGCAATTGGTGTTGCCGAACTTCCTTTGGATTCTCCTGTTGAAATTGAACTAACGGTCGAAATCGCGGATTAGTTCTTACTTACCGCGCTTAGAAAGTCGTTCTAAATCAGTAATCAAAACTGAACGTCCATCAAGTTTTAGCCAATTGCGGCCAGCAAAGTCTGCAAGTGCTTTATTTACTGTCTCGCGTGAAGCGCCAACAAGTTGTGCGAGCTCTTCTTGCGTTAAGTCGTGATTAACGAGCAAACCCGCATCTGTTGTTTTGCCAAAGCGATCGCCAAGGTCAATCAGTGCTTTTGCAACGCGACCAGGAACATCAGAGAAAACTAAATCACCAACTGCTTCATTTGTGCGGCGAAGACGTTGAGACAAACGTGCAAGTAAGTGAAGTGCGACATCTGGATTTTGGCGAAGCCAAGGGATTAACTTGTCATGGCTAAGAGTTAATAGTTTGGCATCGGTTACAGCAGTTGCTGTTGATGTGCGTGGGCCTGGATCAAAGAGTGAAAGTTCACCGAACATTTCGCCGGGTCCAAGAATTGAAAGTAAGTTTTCGCGACCATCTCCACTTGAAGTACCGAGCTTTAACTTTCCTTCAAGGATTACGTATAGGTGATCGCCTTCATCGCCTTCGGCGAAGAGGATGTTGCCCTTAGAAATTTTGACGCTATCCATAGATGCACGAAGTGATACGGCAGAGGCTTCATCTAGCGCAGTAAATAGTGGTGCGCGACGAACGATATCTTCTTCTAGAGCCACGAGGGGTACTTTACTCGCATGAGCGCGGATAGGGAAACTCGAAGCCAAGCCAAGGCTGTCTACCGCATTTTGTGTAAGACATATCCAAATATTCGCTGCGAATTAGATTTCGCAAATCCTTTGCAATTATTGGTTGCAACTGTTTTATCAGCGCAGTGCACAGACAAGAGAGTTAACCAAGTAACGCCAGCGCTTTTTAAGAAGTATAAAAGCGCTAAAGATTATTCACGAGCAAAGATAGAAGATATTGAAGAGCTAATTTTCTCAACTGGTTTTTATCATGCAAAGGCTCGAAATATAAAAGGGCTAGCAGTCAAATTACAGAGTGATTTCAATGGCAAAGTTCCTTCGACTCTGGAGGAGCTAATTACATTGCCAGGGGTGGGTCGCAAGACTGCAAATGTTGTTTTGGGTCATGCATTTGATATTCCAGGCATAACAGTTGATACACACTTTGGTCGCTTATCTCGACGCTTTGAATGGACATCATCTAAGGATCCTGTGAAAGTTGAAATAGATGTGCAAGAGTTAATTCCAGAAAAAGAATGGACCAACTTGTCACAACGAATGATTTGGCACGGACGGCGCATCTGTCATTCACGCAAACCTGCGTGTGGTGCATGCCCAGTTGCAAAGATTTGTCCTTCAGTTGGTATTGGCGAGATGGATAAAGAAAAAGCCAAAGCACTTGTGAAAACCGATAAGGATTTCAGATGAAACGTTTATCTCTGATTGTGATTGGTGTTCTATTGCTTTCGGGCTGCACAACAACACCATCTGCAATTTCAAAGGGTGAGCTAGTTGATTGTTCTTCTTTAGTTGTTGATCCAACGGTTGAAGGCACAGAACTTGAGTGTTTAGATGGCAGTGCAGGAATAACGCTAGAAGCGCTGCGCGGTCCAGCAATAGTTAATGTCTGGGGTTCATGGTGCGGACCTTGCAAAGAAGAGATGCCTTTATTTGTCGAGTTTTATGCAAAAGCAAAGGACAAAGTAACTCTTCTTGGTATTGATGTTGAAGAAGCGAACGTTTCTGATGGGCGTCACTTCGTAGAAACTCGTGGGATCACCTGGCCAAATCTTTATGACCCAGATGGGCGTACCGCTTCTGCTTTAGGAATGGGTGTTCCAATTACTTACTTTGTTGATGCACAAGGCGCGACTGTCTATAAAAAAATTGGCGTGATTACTTCAGTGCAGGAACTTGAAGCGCTGACTAAAAAGTTTCTTGGAGTAAAAGTTTAATCTTCGTCTTTAGAAGTACTTAAGCCCTGCGAAATTAGCGCCATAACATTTGGATCGGCAAGTGTTGTTGAATCACCAACTGCGCGGTTTTCAGCGACATCTTTAAGCAAACGGCGCATGATCT
>CAZNWM010000057.1:0-4289 GCA_964576975.1 uncultured Candidatus Planktophila sp. | reverse complement strand
GTGGAACGTGTGGAATTTCAATACCTGCGGCTCCATGAATACCTACCGCGTGCAGCGCTTCGAAAATCATTTTGACACCGATAAAGCCAAGAATTGCCGAAAGTCCGTATGAAAGAAAGACTAAGCGAGCAATCAAGCCTTGCAGTAAGAAATAAAGTTGGCGCAAGCCCATCAGAGCAAAGATATTGGTCGTTGCAACAATATAAGGATCTTTGGTAATTCCAAAGATTGCTGGGATTGAATCCAGAGCGAAGACCAGATCTGTCACCCCAAGTGAAATCAACGCAATTGCAAAAGTACTCGCACCCTTACTCTTTAAGTAGGTTTCAACGCGACTCTCTTTAACCTCTTCATCGTGGCCACTTTCGCGAATGAGTTGAATCGCTGTAAAGATAAGGAAAGCGCCAAAGATAAAGAACACACTTTGGAAGCGCGAGATTATTGCCGCCCCTGCTGCAATAAATCCGCCACGCAATAACAAAGCGATGATGATGCCGAGCAATAGAACAAGTTGCTGCTTTTTACTCTCAATTTTGAGTCGGGCAAGAATAATCACAAAGACGAAGATGTTATCTACTGAGAGCGCGTATTCAGTTAGCCATCCTGCAAAAAACTCAGGGCGCGCAGTTGGTGATTCCACCCAGTTTGGCATCAAGATACCGAAAACGATTGCTGCGCTTACATAAATTACAGTCCATATCGAAGATTCTGTAATCGTTGTTTCTTTATCTCGCCTCAATATTGCCATTAATAAGTCAAAGGCAACTACTAGTGAGAGAACTCCAATTGTGACAAGCCAAACGGTTGCAGATTCCAATTATTTTGCCTTCTCTTCACGCTGAGTGATTACCCATGAACGTAGAGGAGGCTACCGCAGTATTTAACTCTTTCTCTTAATTACGTTTCTTTTCGTCTTTCTTTAACTCAGCAGGCGGTGTTGGCAGAGCGCCAAGGGCGGCTAGCGCTGCATCGCGTGCGGCAACGGCTTCAGAGCGAGCATTTTTCAGAGAGTTCATAATCGACAATTTTTGCTCAGCAGTAGTTGCGGTCATAAGAGCAATTCTTGCTTCGGTTGTGGCTTTTCTAATTGAATTCTTAAACACTTCATTGATCTCTTCGCGCGCTTCTTGTCGAGCTTGCATGGCAGATTTATACAGATCTATTTCGTATTTCAGTTTCTCTTTTGCATTCTTAAAACCCATCTTTGCTGAAGGTTTTGACTTGCTTCGATCATCATCTGCTACAGCAGGAGAAATGAGAGAAAAAGAAAGTGCAGCACTAATGAGTGTTGCTATTGCCCCAGTGCGGACACGGTTTGCCATGGGCAAAAGTGTAGAAGAAATCTTTGTGAACCTCCTGTGAGATACTTAGAAAACACGCAAAGTTAGTTACATAGAAGCAAAGATGTGCGAAGGTATAGCCATGGCTCCTCAAATTATGGTCGTAGACGATGAAGCTAATGTTCGTGAATTAGTGTGCGATGCACTTCGAATTGCAGAGTTCGAAACCCTTCAGGCTAATGACGGTATGTCTGCACTGACGCTGCTTCGCACTGCAAAACCAGATTTACTAATCATCGACATAAATATGCCGCTAATGGATGGCTTTGATTTGGTCGAACGCTTGCGCTCCCAAAATGACATGACACCTGTTCTAATGCTTTCTGCAAGAAATGATCGTGCGGATATAACCCGCGGGCTTTCCTTAGGCGCAGATGACTATGTGACTAAACCATTTGGGTTAGAAGAACTCTTGCTTCGTGTCAAAGCAATTTTGCGCCGAACATCAAAAGTTTCTGCGGCCTCGGCATCTTTGACCTGCGGACCGATAACACTCAATGAAGAGAAGCATGAAGTAACTTTTAACCAAGAACTTGTTGATTTATCACCCACCGAGTTCAGATTGCTCGCCATACTCCTTGAAAACAAAGGACGAGTTTTGAGCAAATCTGTACTCTTAGATGATGTGTGGGGGATTACTTTCGAATCAGAAACCAGCGTTGTCGATACCTATATCTCTTACTTGCGAAAGAAATTACACCGCGACGGGTTTGAAGGAATCAAGACCATTAGAGGAGTTGGTTTTCAAATTTTGGAACCAAAGTAAAGTATGAATCAGCGCTTTCGAGTTACCTTCTTCTCGATTCTGATCACAACGTTGGTATCCCTCGGAATTGGTGGCTTTGCTTTAGATGATTCCCATCGAGCAGCACTTCGCCAAGTTGATTCTCGTTTAGATTTTGTGATTCAAACAGCTCTTCAAAATCAGGAAGATTTGTTAAATGCAGCGCTCTTTGCGCTAGATGCTGGACGAATTGATGCCACCGTTGTTCTTGTTACACCGCGCGGTGAGCAGATCTCACTAACTGAATCATCACGAGGTTTTGCACTAGATGCTTCACCGAAGAACATTAGTTCATCAATTTCGAGAGCAATTTCAATAAACACAGATAATCCTTATCGAATGAGAACGATTCCTCTGCCGGAAGAAGAATTCTTAGTCGTTGCAATTTCAACAGCCGACCTAGAGCGAGAATGGCGCGAGAATATCGCTCGACTTTTAGCCTTCCTATTCGGTGCAAATATGATTGCAATTGCACTTTCATTCGTATTGCTTCGTAACAATTCCCGAAGACTTGAACAAGAATCATTAGTTCGAATGCAGAGATTCTTAAGTGATGCTGCACATGAGCTGCGCACGCCGCTCACGGTGATTAAGGGATATTCAGAGCTATTGGGTTCAAACAAAATTGCCGCAAAAGAGGATCAAGAGAAGGCATTTGTTCGTGTAGATCACGAAGTAAAGCGCATGGAGTCCTTAATTAATGACCTACTTCTAACTGCCGAACTAAATGAAGCAACTCACCTTGATTTTGAAGCTTATGACATCTCATCTGCATTGCTCACGCATTTAAAGGATTTCCAGATTCTTTCACCAGATCGCAGCATTGAATCAATGATCGAACCAGAACTACAGATCAAGGCATCGAGTGATCACATTGATCGCATGATTCAAAATATCTTCTCAAACATTAAGCGTCACACTCCAGCGAATGCACCCGTACGCGTACAACTTAAGAGCAAGGGCAAAGAAGTGCACGTTCGCATTGAAGATGGCGGACCGGGCTTGCCAGAAGATGCGTATAACAAAGCAAGTTACGAATTTGAAAGATTCGACCGCTCACGTTCACGCGACACTGGTGGAAGCGGTCTGGGATTAAGCATCATTGCTGCAATTGTCAAAGAACACTCAGGAAGCATTTCTTTATCAAAGAGCCCACTCGGTGGTCTGGCAATTCAAATTCAACTGCCAGTTAAATAAGCCTTACACTTGAGCAATGTCGCTCGAGCTAGATAATGCATTCGCCAGAGCTACAGAACTAATTCAAGATAAAGACAATTTTGTTCGTGCAGTTCTTTCAGGACGTCGCAGAAATATGCAGACAACTTATGAGCGCATTGATATTCGCCCAGTTCAACTCAAAGATGGTTTGAAGTTACAACTTGTATTGAGCGAAGCAAAGCAAGACACCACAAAAAACATTGATGTAGATAGCACTGTAATTCTTGATTTGCTCAATAGCGGATACGCAAATGTTTTGGTGGAATTCACAACTGGTTCTTATTCAGTTCGAATCACCAAAAAAGGTGAAGCCCTTATTCACGAAGGCAAGGGCACTTTCGAGCGAACACTTGCTCATGACCGGACCAAAGAGCGTTTATTGGATTCAAGTGATCCGTTCTTGATTGAAGTTGGAATCTCAGATCACAAGGGCGTCATCAAACCTTCGATGCAAGATAAGTACCGACAAGTTGAAGAGTTTTTGCGCATTCTCGAACCTGCCCTGCCAGAGAAGAAAGAGAAGCTCTCTATTGTCGATCTTGGTTGTGGCCATGCTTACTTAACTTTTGCAACACATCAATATCTTCGCAAAGCGGGTATTGATGCTCGAGTCATAGGTGTTGATGTACGAGAGAATTCACGAGATCGAAACAATAAGATTGCACAAAAGTTAGGAATCACCGACTCCATTGAATTTCGCGCTGAAGAAATTTCAGATACAACAATCAAATCTGCCGATATTGCAATCGCTCTGCACGCATGTGACACCGCAACTGATGACGCAATTGCATGGGGCGTTCAAAATAATGTATCCCTGCTGCTCATTGCGCCTTGTTGTCACCACGACTTACAGGTTCAGATTCAGGAAGTTCCAGAACCATGGCCGATGTTGACTCGACACGGAATCATGCGCGAACGCTTAGGTGATCTTTTGACTGATTCATTTC
>CAZNWM010000056.1:0-4332 GCA_964576975.1 uncultured Candidatus Planktophila sp. | reverse complement strand
GGTCTTGAAAACCGGCAGGTGAAAGCCTCGTGGGTTCAAATCCCACGCCCTCCGCTCTTATTAAAAAAGCCAGCCTGTGGCTGACTTCATACCAATTTAGGCGTACTTCCACCTAGCAACTTAACAACTGGCGGAGCACACTTACCCCTAGAAACACGCTAGATGTTTATTACCAATGGGGGCTGTGCATGTCAGGAGTTTTCTCGCCAACGCGAGCAAAGATCAATAAGCGCACACTGCGCACTGATAAATGGTGGCTCCAACCTGCAATTACTTTTGGCGTATTAATTAGCTTTGTAATTTATGCAACATTTCGCGCATTTGAAAACAAATATTATTTTGCAGAACCTTTAGTTTCACCTTTTTATTCACCATGTTTATCTACAAGCTGTATTGAAGGCTCTTCACCTCTAGGTCAGCCATTTAATAACGAGTACTTCGGAATCGGAATTTCACCAGCGCTATTTATTTTGATATTCCCACTCGGATTCCGCATGACTTGTTATTACTATCGCAAGGCTTATTACCGTGCGTTCTGGATGTCACCACCTGCTTGCGCAGTTGCTGAACCACACAAAAAATACACAGGTGAAACTCGCGCACCACTGATTTTGCAAAATGGTCACCGCTGGTTCTTCTACATTGGTTTACTTTTTAACGTACTACTTACTTACGACGCAATCATTGCCTTTAAAGATGAAGAAGGAAATTGGGGACACATGAGCGTCGGCACGCTCGTGTTGATCTTTAGCGCAGCGTCTCTGTGGCTCTATTCACTCTCATGTCACACATGTCGTCACACACTTGGTGGACGCCTAAAGCATTTCTCTAAGCACCCAGTTCGTTACAAGATGTGGACATGGGTTTCAGCGCTCAATCACCAGCACCCAACATTTGCGTGGATCTCTTTATTTGGTGTTGCTTTTGCTGATATTTATGTACGAAACGTCGCCTCCGGCGCCTGGACAAACTTCTATTTCTTCTAAGCGAAAGCAGTTAATTAAATGACAAACCTCGAACGCCACTCATATGACGTAGTTGTCATTGGCGCGGGCGGCGCTGGATTACGTGCTGCAGTAGAAGCACGCGAAGCTGGTTTGCGCGTTGCAATTATCTGTAAATCACTCTTTGGAAAAGCACACACCGTTATGGCCGAAGGTGGCGCTGCTGCATCTATGGGAAACGTTAATGACAATGACAATTGGCAGGTTCACTTCCGCGACACAATGCGCGGCGGAAAGTTCCTAAACCATTACAGAATGGCCGAACTCCACGCTAAAGAATCACCAGATCGCATCTGGGAACTCGAGCAGTGGGGCGCTCTATTTGATCGCACAGCAGAAGGAAAAATTAGCCAACGTAACTTCGGTGGACATGAATACCCACGCCTTGCACACGTTGGTGACCGCACTGGCCTCGAACTAATTCGCACAATGCAACAGCGCATCGTCGCCCTGCAGCAAAAAGATGGCAAGACATACGCATCCATGGAGAGCCACCTCAAAGTATTTCCAGAATTAACTGTTACTGAAATTATTAAAGAAGATGGAAAAGTTGCTGGTGTTTATGGATACTGGCGCGAAACTGGCGCAGAAGTTTTGTTCGAAGCACCAGCAGTCATCATTGCAACTGGTGGCGTTGGAAAAACATTTAAAATTACATCTAACTCCTGGGAAGGCACAGGAGATGGTCACGCACTTGCACTTAAGGCTGGTGCAAACCTTGTTGACATGGAGTTCTTGCAATTCCACCCAACAGGAATGGTCTGGCCACCATCTGTTCGCGGAATTCTCGTAACTGAATCCGTTCGCGGTGAAGGTGGAGTTCTTACAAACAATAAGGGCGAACGCTTTATGTTTAAGTACATTCCAGATGTATTTAAAGATAAGTACGCCGACAACGAAGAAGAAGCAGATCGTTGGTACACAGATCAAGACAACAACCGTCGTCCACCTGAGCTATTGCCTCGCGATGAAGTTGCTCGCGCAATTAACGCCGAAGTTAAAGCAGGTCGTGGAACAGAACACGGTGGAGTATTCCTAGATGTTTCAAAGCGTCTAAGCGCAGAAGTAATCAAGAAGCGTTTGCCATCTATGTGGCACCAGTTCTACGAACTAGCTGGCGTGGACATTACAAAAGAAGCAATGGAAGTTGGTCCAACATGTCACTACGTAATGGGTGGCGTTGAAGTAGAACCAGATACTGCAGCAGCAGTTGGCGTTCCAGGACTATTTGCAGCAGGTGAAGTTGCTGGCGGAATGCACGGATCAAATCGTCTCGGCGGTAATTCACTTTCAGATCTACTTGTATTTGGTCGTCGCGCAGGAATGGGCGCCGCAGAATATGTAAAGGGAACAAAGGCTGTTGCAGTCAGCGACGCAGCGATTAAAGCTGCAGCAGATCGCATCGAAGCACCGTTTTCACGTAGCGGTGGCGAAAACTCATATTCACTGCACGCAGAGCTTCAAGAAATTACACACAACCTTGTCGGAATCATTCGCACAGGCTCTGAACTAAAGGAAGCAATTGAAAAGATTGCAGAGATTAGAAAGCGCAGTGCAAATGTTTCAGTAGCAGGCGGTCGCAAATTCAATCCTGGATTCCACTTAGCTTTCGATCTGGACAACATGTTGCTAGTTGCTGAAAGCACAGCGAAGTCGGCAATCTCTCGCGAAGAGTCTCGTGGTGGACACACTCGTGATGACTTCCCACAACTCGATAACAAGTGGCGCCAGGTAAATCACATTGCATCCTTTGATGGCAAAGAAGTTTCAGTGCGCAAACAAGCGTTGCCTGCACTTCCAAAAGAGCTCTTCGACTTATTTGATGTACACGAATTAGAGAAGTACATGACACCGGAAGAAATCGCGAAAGGCGGTGCACGCTAATGGCACGCAAACTGAAGATGCGCATTTGGCGCGGGGATGCCGATAACGGTGGCTTGCAAGACGTAACAGTCGAAGCAAATGAAGGCGAAGTTGTCCTTGATGTAATTCACCGCGTTCAGGCAACACAGATGGGCGACTTGGCTGTTCGCTGGAACTGTAAAGCTGGCAAGTGCGGTTCATGTTCAATGGAAATTAACGGAAAGCCACGTCTTGCTTGTATGACACAAGTTGCGTCTTACGGCGATGAAGAAACAATTACTGTCACACCACTTCGCGCATTCCCAGTCATTAAAGACCTTGTTACAGATGTTTCATTTAATTACAAGAAAGCAATGGAAATTCCATCGTATGAACCACCGGCAAATCTCAAGCCAGGTGAAGCTCGTATGGAACAAATAGATGTTGAACGCAGTCAAGAGTTCCGTAAGTGCATCGAGTGCTTCTTGTGCCAAGACACCTGTCACGTTATTCGCGATCACGAAGAGAACAAAAAATCATTTGCGGGACCACGCTTCTTTATTCGTATCGCAGAATTAGATATGCACCCACTAGATATTCTTAAAAACCGCAAGCAAAAGGCTCAAGAAGAACACGGTCTTGGAATGTGCAACATCACCAAGTGCTGTACCGAAGTGTGCCCAGAGCACATTCGCATCACAGATAACGCGATCATTCCTATGAAAGAGCGCGTAGTAGATGTTAAATACGATCCAGTTCGTTGGTTGGGATCAAAGATTCGCAAGCGCGAAGGAATTGTGTAAAACACACAAGCAAATTAGTTTCTTAAAGCAGCCATCCACTTTTCGATGTGATCTGGATGGCGTGGCAAGTCTTCGCTTAAATTGCGGTATCCATCTGCCGTAACAACAACGTCATCTTCAATACGAATTCCGATGCCACGATATTCGGGTGCGAACATGTCATCATCAGGTTGGATGTAAAGCCCTGGTTCCACAGTTAAAACCATTCCTTCTTTAAGTGTTCCAAGTAAATAATCTTCATCACGAGCTTTGTCGCAATCGTGCACATCCATACCGAGCATGTGGCTTACTCCGTGCAGAGTCCAACGGCGATGTAAACCATTTTCTGGCAATAACGACTCTTCTGGCGACATAGGTAGAACACCCATATCCCACAGCCCTTTTGCGAGTACTGCTTGGCATGCAGCGTTAATTGATTTAAATGTTGCTCCAGGTTTTACTGCAGCAAATCCTGCTAGTTGCGCTTCATATACCAATGTATAGAGCGCACGTTGTGCAGGAGTGAACTTTCCAGAAACTGGCAGTGTGCGAGTGATGTCAGCTGTGTAATACGAATCCAATTCGATACCGGCATCAATAAGAATTAATTCACCAGGGCGAACTTCTCCATCATTTTGAATCCAGTGCAATACACATGCATGAGATCCTGAGGCTGCAATCGTTTCGTACCCCACATCATTTCC
>CAZNWM010000055.1:0-4451 GCA_964576975.1 uncultured Candidatus Planktophila sp. | reverse complement strand
TATAGGCAGCCACAGTTGGTTTAGCTCCATGATCATTTTGTGCAACGAGCTCTTGTCCCATTGAAGCACTACGCAAAACAGTGTTGGCCATCAAAGTGATTTCAGGAGTTGAGCGATATCCGCTGGTTAATCTAATTACTTCAGCATCAGGAAAACGTTGAGTAAAGGTATTTAGAAAGACAGGAGTTGCACCAGCGAAGGAATAAATTGTTTGAGCAGGGTCGCCAACAACGCAGATCTCTTGGCGGCTTCCTAGCCAGGAGTTAATCACTCGTTGTTGAAGGGGTGAAATATCCTGATACTCATCAATTGTGAAATAGCGATATTGATCCTGCACACGCTCTCGTACTTCGCGCTCTTCTTCCAGCATCGCAGCGGTGAGCAATAAAACATCTTCAAAATCCATTGCGCGTTCTTGCTTCATCAAAGACATATATGCCGAATACACCTGGGCAATCTGTTCTGGATTAATGCGAGGCTTTTGAGTTCGCTTTGATGACTCATTTACATAATCTTCGGGTACTACTTGAGATGACTTAGCCCATTCGATTTCTGATGCAATATCGCGCATTAAATCTCTAGAAGTAATGGATAGCGTGCCCTGCAAATCTGCGCGTGTAATTGCCTGTGTGATAAATCCAGTCTTGGTAGTAAGCAAATCTGGCGCACGACCGCCAAATACCTGTGGCCAGAAATAAAGTAATTGCTTAAGAGCTGCGGAGTGAATGGTGCGCGCTGCAACAGTTGGCACTCCTAATGTGCGAAGGCGGGTTCGCATTTCACCTGCGGCGCGAGCCGTAAATGTAAGTGCCAAAACTTTTTGCGGATCCATCACACCTATTGATGCGGCATAAGCAATGCGGTGTGTGATTGCTCGGGTTTTTCCGGTACCAGCGCCGGCGATTACACAGACAGGACCGCGACTAGCAAGTGCTACAGCGCGTTGTTCATCATCGAGGGCAGCAAGAATCTCTTCAGAATCTAGCGCCATGATTCGCCGCCAGTTAACTTATCTGCACCTGGCCCAAACCACATTGCAATCATCTTTCGTGCAACGCTAATAGTTGGTGGCAATAACAATGAACGATCTGCCACAGCAGCTTTAAGCTCTTCGCGACTAAACCAACGCACTTCAGTAATTTCTACGCCATCTGCTTTAGCAGTGCTTGGATCATCGACCACTGCAGAAAATGCAATCATGATTGATGCTGGAAATGGCCATGGTTGAGAACCAAGATATTTAATCTCATTGACCTTAACGCCAGATTCTTCAAATACTTCGCGTTCAACGCACTGCTCAAAAGTTTCACCAGGTTCTAGAAATCCAGCAAATGTTGAGAATCTTCCATCAGGCCAAATTGGTTGGTGGCCGAGCAAAATACGATCAGCTTTATCTTTTACTAAAACAATGACGGCACTATCTGTACGCGGATGGTGTTGGCTTTGATCTTTAACGCAGACGCGAACCGAACCACCGAGTGAGGACTCTGTTAAAGCACCGCACTTCGAACAGTGCGGGTGGGAGCGATGCCAATTAGAGAGTGCAATGGCGTGCATGGAAATTCCCAAGTGGAATTCATCCAGAGTTCCACCTAATTCGCGAAGCGAGGCCATACCTTCGGTCGAACTTTCACCAGCTGCAAGGCCAACTTCATCGCAATCCCATGCAAAGTAGGCGAGCTTGCTTGCAGTATCTATTCCTAGAAAATATTTATCACCGGATGTGAAAATCTTTGACTCGATGAGTTTTTCAACTTCTGCAGCCGTTAAGAATCGAAGCGATGTTCCATCTGTTGCTAACTTAGACTCTGCAACACGAATTATTTTTGCAGCACTCCACAAGCGATTAAGTTCTGCTTCATCACTTCGAAGCTCACTTGCCCGATCTAGCGGGGCGCTTATTGGTTTGAGCGTGCTCATAGGGGGGCAACGCTACTAGCCTGTGCGCATGAGGCTGACATCGTGGAATCTCCTGCATGCGATGGCCATCCCGCCTGGCAGTAAAGCCTCGTTGGCCAGCGCAGTGAAGAAAATTGCCCCACAAGTTTTGGCTGTGCAGGAAATCGATTATTTCCTGCCACGAAGTAATTCTGTCAATCAAATTCAAGAGATAGCCAAAACAATGAAGGCAGTTGACTGGGCTTTTGCGCCTTCAATTATTGGAACACCAGGAGAAAAATGGCGTGCACTAAAAGATAGCGATGAATCAATTATTACTTCCGCAAATAAATCCCAATCTGGCGCTTACGGAATTGCATTCGCATCAACAATTCCTGTGATTGCATACGAAAGAATCGAACTTGGTCGCTCACTAGTTGGTATGCCACTTCTTGTTCCTGGCGGAGAAGATGGTCGTGGTAAACCACGTTTCATTTACGTACACGATGAACCACGAGTTGCACTCGTTGCACACCTTGAAAATGGTTGGAGCATTATCAGTACTCATCTGTCCTTTGTCCCCGGATTAAATGTTGCTCAGTTAAAGAAACTCAAGCGCTGGGCAGAAAAATCAGCAGCCCAAACTGGCAACAGAGTTGCAATTATGGGCGATTTGAATTTACCTAAAGGTTTGCCCGTCGTAGCCTCAAAGTGGAACTCACTTGCTACACAGAATACCTATCCAAGTTGGGGTGCCAAGATTCAATTTGATTACATCTTGACCAAGGATTCCGTGAATAAGCTAAATGTCATTGAAACAACTACAACAGGGATTAGCGACCACTTGCCAATCACTGTAGAGATTGAATAAGTAAGTAGAACAATGCTTATCTGTTGTACTTTTGAATAAGGGCAACTAAGGCTGCTTCATCTAGTAAATCTGCGCGCTTATCTGTTACTGAGGTTGGAACATAGTGAAAGGCTGCACTTACCTTTGTAACATCAATGTTTTTTAGTTTTGCCCAAGCAAGGCGATACATAGCCAATTGAATTGCAGCAGACTCTCCCAGTTGCTTCGAACCAGTTTTCCAGTCAACAACTTCAAAGCCATCTGCAGTTTCATAAACCGCGTCGATGCGGCCACGAATCAATACGCCACCAACAACGGATTCGAATGGAACTTCGATTGCAGCAGGCGTGCGGTTGGCGTAGGTGCTGCTTTGCCATGCTTTCTTTAGATCTTCGAGTTTTCCATCTTCTTCAATTGGATCGAAATAATCCATGTATGAGTCATCAAATAAAGTCATCGCACTAAATTGCTTTTCTACCCAGGCATGGAACTCGGTTCCGCGGCGTGAATACGGATCTTGTGAGCGCGGAACTGGTCTGCGAATGGTTAGTGCCAAAGCTTCTGGATCTTCATGCAAAGCCACCAGAGTTGATGTTGATATTCGAGATGGCAGCGCAACTTCTATAGATCCTGAAGTGCGAAGTTTTACTTCTGCAATAAGTGCTTGTGCATCATGAATCCATGAATCTAGAACTTGATCACCTGCTGGTTTTAGCGAATGCGCAGCAGAGTTTTGTACTAAAGCAACTGCGGCGTCAAAATCTGCACGTCGATCACCGAGTGGATCGCGTGGCCAATAACCCGTATCTGGGCTTACTTCGATTGGATTGCGCACGCCATCTTCTGGCGCTGGTGTTTCACTCAGCAGAACTCCACCGCGCTCGTGCGCAACATTTGCAACATGAGTAAATAACTCTGATGGATCAACAGACTTTGCGCCTTCACGCCACCACGATGTTGTGCAGAGCAGATGCGTGCGAGCACGAGTGACTGCAACATAGCCCAATCTGATTTCTTCTTGCTTCTTGATTGCGCTACATGATTTCGCATAAGCACTGATGACTTTGCCAGCTTCACTATCTTTTGTGCACTGCGCCAGGGAAAAGACCGGCAACTCATCTCCATCTCCGCGAAGCACAAACGGAATCTGTCGTTCATTTGTAATCCAGTTATCTGGATCATTTGTGTTATTACTTGGAAATGTTCCTTCGGCTAATCCAGGAACTGCAACGAAGTCCCATTCCGCACCCTTTGCTGTGTGAACCGTTAAGAGCTGAACAACATCGCTGCGTACTTCGGGTGCTCCTGATTTAAGGCCGCCTTCTTTCTTTGATGTGACATCTAGCCATTCGATAAAGGCTGAAATGCTTCCGCCACTGCGCGCGAACTTTGATGCTTCATCTAAGAATCTTTCGAGGTGGCGGCGACCATTGCGGGTGCCATCGCGCAGCGAAACCTCAAGATCAAGGTTTAGATAATTTTCAATCTCTGTAATCAAATCAATAATTGATCCACCGGCACGAGATCGCAAACGACGTAGGTCTGCTGCAAAGCGGGATAGGCGTGTAAATCCAACATCACTAAATTGTGAGCGGCTCTCTTTATCGCATTGATCAATCTCATCTAGTGCGTCGATGAGTGAACCAATAAACAAATCATCGGCTTCAGCAGAGTCTGGATTTCCTGCAGCAATCTTTGCAATAAATGAGTGCGAATCTTCGTG
>CAZNWM010000054.1:0-4481 GCA_964576975.1 uncultured Candidatus Planktophila sp. | reverse complement strand
TATTTCTATCCGTATTGACGGAGGTGCGTTAGCGAGGTACTCCCCTTAACTGTGCCGAAGTCTATGTTTAGAAGTGCACAATCTGCAAACCAGAAACACGTGCACGCGGGAAAATTCGCAAAAAGTTAGTTTGCGGCTTTCACAAATACTGGCTGTGGATTAAGGGAAACATCTACAGTTGATCCACCGCTAAGTGAAGCAGCGTCAGCACTTGCAACTTGTGCGCGAATTCGATTGCCATCAGGTAAATCAATAACAAGCCGACAAGATGCACCTAGGAAACTAAGAGCGAATACCTTTGCCTTACCTGAGGCGCTTGCAGTCACATTGAGCCACTCTGGTCGAACAAGAGCCAAACCATCTCCGGATTGAATTGAGCCTGGCAATACAGGTACTTCTATTCCGAAAAGCTGAGTCTTTCCACCTGAGACTTTGGTGGAAATTGGGTTTGTTAATCCAACGAATTCTGCAACGAATGCTGATGTAGGACGTTCATAGAGTTCTGCAGGGGCTGCAATCTGCTCAAGAATTCCGGTGCGCATAACTCCAACGCGATCTGCAACTCCTAGAGCTTCTTCTTGATCGTGCGTTACGAAAAGTGTCGTGGTTCCGATTTCAAGTTGGATTCGGCGAATTTCATCTCGGAGTTGTGTACGAACTTTTGCATCGAGAGCAGATAAAGGCTCATCTAAGAGGAGCACTTCTGGTTCGATTGCTAGTGCACGAGCAAGTGCTACACGCTGTTGTTGTCCACCAGACATTTGATGCGGGTAGTGATTCATATGGGTTGAAAGTCCTACGAGTTCAAGTAGATCACCTGATCGCTTCGCGCGAACATCATTTGATACGTGATGCACACGCATACGTAAACCATATTCAACATTTTGGCGCGCAGTCATATGAGGAAAGAGGCTGTATGCCTGAAAAACCATTCCCATATTTCTCTTATTAACTGCAAGACCTGTGATGTTCTTTCCATCAACAATAATTTCGCCCTTATCCAAATCCTGAAGACCCGCTAAAGCGCGAAGAGCTGTTGTCTTTCCACATCCTGATGGTCCGAGGAGCGCGACAAACTCGCCATCGGCAATAGAAAGATTTAACCCATCAAGTGCCTTCACCTTTCCAAAATGCTTGGTCAGGTTCTGTAGTTGCACATATGCAGAGGAGGTCACTGGGTCAGTCCTTCCGATCAGGTGAGATCCGCGTCAAGAATTTCTTTTTGACGCTTGGTTGTAGGGATTGCGAAGAGAATTGCAAAGACAAAGAGAAGTGAGGCTAGAGCCACGGAGACAGCAACTTTTCCATCATTTTGTCCGACAGAAAAGATTACTACCTGAAGAGTGTCGTAGTTCAGGATCGATGAAATTGTAAATTCACCAAGAACTAGAGCAAGTGAAATGACAACGCCAGACATAATTCCGGATCTAATTGTTGGCATTACTACACCGAAAATAGTGCGCATGGTTGAAGCACCAAGAGTGCGAGCAGCTTCAGCGAGAGTTGCAATATCGACGATACCAAGAGCGGCTGAAAGTGAGCGATATGTGTACGGCAAAATCAACATTGCATACACTCCGGCCAGAGTAACGGGTGATTCGGTTATGTTAATTGAAATCCATCGGTAAAGCGGGGCGATGCCCACCACGATAACGATTGCAGGAATCGCAAGGGGCAAAAGACAGACGAGTTCGAGTGGACGGCGCAACTTTGGCAGACGCAAATGAACCCAAATAACGGTAGGAACCACCAGCACGAAAATCAACAACATAACAAGTATTGCAATCAAGAATGAAACAGTGATTGCACTAATCAAGCCATCTTGAGATGGAATTGCTTTCCATGCCCGAAGTGAACGACCTTCACCACCACCAAATGGTTTAGTACTGAAATCAAACATTCCGTAAATAGGAGTTAGCAGGTATAAACCAACTACGAAAATCACAAATGCACGGAAAAGTTTTCCTGGGACGCCGAGTTTCATTATTGCTCCCACTTACTGACGCGACGTCGAAGCAATGAATACAAAGCCATAGCGATTGCAACAACAAGAATCATGTAGAACGAGAGCGTTTTGGCGAGTGGTGCACTTGCGCTACCAACCTCACTAAAGAGTGCCTGACCAATTCCAAGTGGGGTAACGATCGTGCTCTGGCTAACGAGCGCCGCTGCAGTTGCGTAAGCTGAAAAGGAATTCACAAAAAGGAGTAGTACCCCACCAATAAATGAAGGAGTGAGGACTGGAATGCCGATGCGCAACCAGTAATCCTTCGGTGTTCCACCAAGACCATCAGATGCTTCTTTCCACTGTGGTTTGAGATTTTCAACAGCCGGCAAAAACACAATAAACATAAGTGGAATCTGGAAAAATGTATAAACAACACCAAGGCCAAATAGTCCATAGAGCCAAGCAGGTGATGCTAGAAAATTATCTTCTGAATACTTCAGAGCGATAGATGAAACGAAGCCGTTAAATCCAAAAGTTGCAGTGAACGCAAAGGCGAGCATAACTCCACCAAATTGAGCGAGAACACCGCCAGCTGCAAGTGAAAATCGGCGACCTATGCCATCTTCTTTGCCGAGCGAAACAGCCCACGCGAAGAGTGCGCCAAGGACTCCACCAACGATCGCAGTCCAGAATGAAAGTTTAATTGAATTTGTGAAAGCATTTCTCTGGCTCTCATCTTGGAGAGCTTCAATTACATATGAAGTTGAGAATTTTCCATCTTCGTTAAAGAACGCACCTTGAATAACGCTAAAGGTCGGCCAGAGTAGAAAAATTCCTGTTAAAAATAAAAAAGGCAAAACTCCTAAATAATCTTTTTTGCCACGCCAGAACAAGGAGCCAGCTCTTGTTGCAGAGCTGGCTCCATTGTTCTGACTAAGTGTCATAGAAGTTGAATAGAGCTCGGGTTAGCGAGCGCCTACTGCAGCTTCCCATGTTGTCTTGAGTTGTGCGAGTGCAGCAACACCTTCTGCTTCAGTTGGAGCAGCTGGTACTGCAGCTGTCGTTCCGATTACAGCAATTGCAGCCTTTGAAGCCTTCTTCTGTGCAACTGTGTATGGCCATAGAGCTGGAATTGCTCCGCCCTTTGCCCATTCATTTGCACCTTCTGGGCTTAGTGCTATTTCAACCCATAGGCGTGCACATGCTGGATGTGGTGCCCATGCTGAGATTGCTGTGCGGTATGTAGAACCGACAACTGCATTTGAAGGGATGAAGATCTTCCATGACTTACCAACAGCTTTGAATCTATCTGCAACAGCCTTGTTGTTGTAAGACCAGTCAATAACAACGCGAGTCTGTCCTGATTCGATTGTTGCAGGAGTTGGATCTACGTTGATGAAGTTGCCAGCATCCTTAAGCTTCTTGAACCAGGCAACACCCTTTGAAACTTCACCGAATTTTCCGCCGTTTGCGACGTTGACCATGTTAAGTCCGGCCATTCCAGCACCTGTTGTCATTGGGTTTCCGTTAAGAGCAACAACGCCCTTGAACTTTGGATCTAGAAGATCATCAAGCTTTGTGATTGTTCCAAGAGAACCGTCGTAACCAACTGACATTACGCCAGTGTAGTTAGGTGTTGTACGGCCTGCTTTGTCTCTAAAGCTTGGAAATTGCTTTTGGTTAATTACTTTGTAAGGAGCGAAGTGACCTGTTGTGAGGTACTTCTGAGCAATCACAGGTGAGAGATCAAATACGTCAGGTGAACGCTTTGTGCCCTTGAGGTTGTTGGCAGCGTCAATCTCCTGCTGTGAACCGTTGTTTGGATTAACGATGTCTGCAGCAAATCCAACTCTCTTTTCGAAGATGTCGTAGATTCCGCCATAGTTCGCCCAGTCGCGTGGAGTTGCGTCTGTAATTAGCTTGCCTTCTTTTTTACATTCCTTAATTAGTCCGTTAATTCCTCCAACTTCAGCAGCAGACTTCGCTGTACTGAATCTTGAAGAAGCGTTTGCAGAAAAAGTTGGAACAGCGAGCGCAACTGCAAGAGCTGCAACTGTTACCGACTTCGTCAGTTTATTTAACTTCACTGATTGCCTCCTTAGGCTATTACTGATGAGATGCCATCGGCCCAGTAAGAATTACGAGACCTGTGCCCGAATAATGCTCTTTTGTGGGCTTGTCCGCAATCATTTTTGGGTGCAATCTTGTGCGAGACGGCCTGAAATAACGTTTTGTTACTCTTTTGGGGGGTTGACCAGCCAGGCCGGGGTGATTTTTATCGGTATTGACGCCCCAGCGTTAAATACTACTGAACTACTCCGCCCACGCCTGCATCAGAGCATCGTTTTGCAATCGAATCAGTCAGAGTCTTTATCCGCTCTTTAGAGCTTTCTGCCGACTGAGTTTGTCCCAATGCCTCAGTTAATTGTTTCAAATCATTTGCTAAGCCTGAAGACAAAAGTGATCTCGCTTGCTCTCCCACTAATTTATCAATTTGAACAATTAATCCAGAATCAATCACGCCGCTTTGATA
>CAZNWM010000053.1:0-4555 GCA_964576975.1 uncultured Candidatus Planktophila sp. | reverse complement strand
GGAACGCCTAGATCTAGACCTTCAGTGATTTCTCCACCACCTGAAAGAATTTCTAGCATGTTCAACATAGCTTGACCTGCAAGTGCTGAATCCCAGAAGAAGATCTTATCGATCGCTCCGGTAGTCAAGTACTTGCTTGTCATTGAAGGAATTGATGTACCCATCACGCAAACCTTGTCTTGTAGACCAAGTTCCTCAACAGCGCGACCAATACCAACTACGTCATTTGCAGAAGATCCTTCTAGACCCTTGAGGTCTGGATACTTCTTTAGAAGTTCCTTGGTCTTGTTGTATGCAACATCTGCATCTTCCTTAGACTCAATTGGATCTTCAACACGTACGATGCCTGGGTACTTTGACTTAGCTTGCTCGTAAGCACCAGCTACCCATTCATTGTGGCTTCCGTTTGTAAGTGTTCCAACGAATGCAACGTACTTACCTTTTCCGCCCATACATTCTTGTAGGTTGTCCATCATGACTGCGCCGTATGCAGCATTATCAAATGCTTCAATGTTAGCGTCAGCGTTTTGGATCTGATTTGCTTCGTGAGTTACAACATAAATTCCAGCTTCTTTAGCTTTTGCAATAACACCATCGATTGAAGCTACGTCATTTGGAACAATTCCAATTCCTGTAACTCCCTGAGCAATAAGATCTTCAACCATCTTTGATTGCTTTTCTGGTGATGCATCTGTTGCACCTGTCATTGTTGCATCGATACCTTTTTCGGTAGCCCATGCATTAATTCCCTTTTCCATGTTGTCGAACCAGCCGACGCCGATCAACTTCACAGAAACTACGTAACGCTTGTCGGCAGCTGAATCTCCGCCTGAACCGCAACCAGTTAGAACCAGTGCTGCAGCGGCAGCAGCTGCTGCAACTTTGTACTTCTTCATTCGTGCTCCTTTTTGCGTGATTAAAGGGGATCGGGTTGGGATTGACCCCTAAGGGTAAGATGAATATATTCGCCTTTAACAAAATTGGTCAATAGTTCCGTTAAAAATAGATAACTTTTTATAACATTTTTGTTATAAATCGTTAACTTCCAGGGGGGTAGGCTTACACCATGCAAAAGATCCTGAATGTTCCTACAGAGTTTGTTAACGAGATGCTCGAAGGCATCCTCGAGGCCTATCCAACCCAGCTCAAAGCCGTGGGTGGAGACAACCACGCCCTGGTGCGAGCTGATGCACCTGTTTCGGGCAAGGTGGGCATCACAACTGGAGGCGGATCTGGCCACCTTCCGCTCTTTCTCGGTTACGTCGGAAAGGGCATGCTCGATGGCGTTGCTGTCGGCGATGTCTTCCAGAGTCCCACCGCAGAACAGATGCTTGCAGTGACAAAGCAAGTTAACTCTGGCGCAGGTGTTCTCTATATATATGGAAACTACGGCGGAGATGTTTTTAACTTTGATTTCGCAGCAGAACTCGCAGCAGCCGAAGGAATTCGCGTTGAAACTGTATTAGGTGCTGACGATGTTGCTTCCGCGCCTAAGGGTGAAGAAGGTCGTCGTCGCGGAATTGCTGGAATTTTCTTTTTATACAAAGTTGCAGGAGCTGCTGCAGCAAAAGGTTTATCACTCGATGAAGTTGTTGCTGTTACAAAGAAGGCTGCAGCGCAGACTCGCACAATGGGTCTAGCACTTAGTCCAGTAACACTTCCTGCAGTTGGACATCCAACATTTGAAGTAAAGCCAGGTGAAATGGAAATCGGTATGGGTATCCATGGCGAGCCTGGAATTCGTAAGAGCAAACTAGAAACTGCTGATCAAATTACAGAAGAGTTGCTTACTGCAATTAAGAATGACCTTGATCTAAAGAGTGGTGACAAAGTCTGCGTACTTATGAACAGCTTAGGTGCAACACCACCAGAAGAGCTCTACATCATGTTCCGTCACGCAAAGAAAACTCTTAAGGGTTACGGCGTAGATGTTGCTCGTGCATACGTTGGCGAATTTGCTACTTCACTTGAAATGGCTGGCGCGTCAATTAGTGTTATTCGTGTGGATGATGAGTTGCTTAACTACATCAACACTCCTGTGCACACACCATTCTTTACTCAGGCATGAGCGCATTTACTGACTCTGTAGAGAAGGTTGCGGCCGCTCTAGAAAATAACTCTAAGAAATTTGAAGAGTTAGATTCTGTTGCCGGAGATGGCGATCTAGGTATCACTGCTGGAAATATTGCTAAGGGTTTGCGTGCTGGCGCAGCAGGTGCAACAGGTGATCTCAAAGCAGATTTAATGTTAATCGGGCGCGAAATTGCGAAGTTTGCGCCATCTACTTTTGGAACTTTATTCGCAACTGGTTTCATTCGTGCATCCGCAGCCGTTACAGATGGCGATGCACTTAAGAACACACAGCTTGCTGTCACTGCAGCCTTCGAAGGTATTGCTGCTCGCGGTAAAGCAGCACTCGGTGAGCGAACACTTTTAGATGCACTACATCCAGCCTCCGTTGCACTAAATGGTGCAACAGATTTACAGAGTGGATTAAATGCTGCAGCAACTGGTGCACGCGCCGGTGTTACAGCAACTGCGTCAATGGCACCTAAACATGGTCGCGCTGGATGGATTGGTGAACGCGCACAAGGCAATGAAGATGCTGGCGCTACTGTTGTTGCTGTTGTCTTTGAAGCTTTAGCGCAATAACTTTATAAACCACCCAAACGCAATAGTTCGCTCTTATCAGCAACTTTTACGCGTGGTTTTCCAAGTGGTTCACCGCTTGATACTTCAGCAGAGTTAATCGCTTCCCAATGAGTTTGAGTAATTACTTTGTGTGGACCGATTAAATCGTTGATATCTCCTGAGTTCTTAGGTGCACCCAAATCAGAGATCAGTAATTCAATAACAGCTGCGGCATCGCTTTTGTTTGTTCCGATAACTCCAGATGGTCCACGTTTTGCCCAACCAACAACATAAAGGTTTTCTTTAACGCGGCCTTCGGTGTTTACGACCTTGCCTTTTTCATAATTCACATCAGCAAGCGGTGCTGCTTCATAACCAATAGCGCTAATCACGAGACCACATTTGATGGTTTTTTCACCTGCTGGAGTCTTAAATACAACTTCTTGTACTTTTCCTGAGCCTTTAATCTCTGTTGGTACATGGTGAAATAAGAACTCCATGGTGCGTTCGTGATTTGTTTTCTCTTGCTCTGCAATTGCAAGCATTGCATCCAAATTGCTCTTCACATCTTTTTCGGGAGAATCCCCTGCTGCAACAATTGCTGCGTCAATATCTGCTTTGCTCATGATTACGTTTGTGTGTTCGAGCTTTGGCAGTTCTCGTAATTCTGGCGACGTAAATGCTGCGTGCTCAGCTCCACGGCGAGCGCAGATATAAACCTTACGAATGCCGCTCTTTTTAAGTTCTGCGATTGCATGATCTGCGGTATCTGTTGGATCTAGTTCTGATGGTTCGAGTGCAAGCATTCGTGCAACATCCATTGCAACGTTTCCGGCGCCAATAACAATGGCTGTATCGGTATCTAGCGGCACATTAACGTCTGTGTAATCAGGGTGTGCGTTATACCAAGGAACGAAATCGGCTGCGGATAAGTAACCATTTAACTCTTCGCCAGGTATCCCTAGTTTTCGTCCCACCGATGATCCTGTAGCAAGAATTACTGCGTCGTACTTCGCTTGCAAATCAGCGAGAGCAACATCGCTGCCGAGTTCTACGTTTGCAAATAAGCGAAAGTTTTCAGTTGTCGCAATCTTTTCAAAGACCTTTGAAACAGTTTTGATTTTTGGATGATCTGGTGCGACACCGCTTCGTACAAGTCCCCATGGAGTTGGAAGGCGTTCAATCATGTCGATTACGAATGTTTTTTCTTCGCTCTGTGCGTTTTGAAGTGCTTGGGCTGCGAAATAACCTGCAGGACCTGCGCCAACGATTGCTACCTTAAAGGTTGGCACGCGAGAACTCCTTAACTAATTTATCTGCGGAGACGAGGAGATTTGAACTCCTGAAGGGTTTAACCCCTTACCTCGTTAGCAGTGAGGCGCACTCGACCGGGCTATGCGACGTCTCCTTGTACAAGAGAAGTTTACAGGTTCAAAGTCAGTCGCGATACAAAGCGATTCGCTTTAGACTTCCCCGCATGGATCAAAAAGCTGCGCGAGATAACACTCCTTCGCCCGCTTTTGCTGCGTTTATGTCCGAAGGTTGGGTGGCATCTGATTTAGAAGATGTTGTTGCGGGCCCGGCTGTTACATCCGCATTTGTTCGTCGTGCTGCGTTGTCGGCGCAATATCCAGGCATCCGTTTAGTTTTGCCAGCAGGTGGTTTCAAAGTTCGCAGTAACGATACTGATTACAGATTTAGACCACACTCTGCTTTTGCTTATTACTCTGGAGTGCAAGGTGTTGAAGCAAGCGCTGATGCAGTTTTAGTTCTTGAACCAACAGAAGATGGTCACGAAACTTTTCTATACATCCATCCGCGTTCTACTCGCGATACTCACGCTTTTTATACCGATCGACGCTTCGGAGAATTATGGGTTGGGCGGCGCTTTACATTAAAGGAAGCACAAGATCGTTATCAGATT
>CAZNWM010000052.1:0-4571 GCA_964576975.1 uncultured Candidatus Planktophila sp. | reverse complement strand
GTTGCCCTCGTCCTCCTAGCAGTTCGCGTTCGCAAGCTGATTGGTGTTTACAAAAAGGGCCAACCAGATCCAACTCGTTCCGGTGATCGCGGTGCACGTCTAAAGAACATGCTGAGTGAAGTACTTGGTCACACAAAGATGCTTAATTTCACGGCAACAGGAATTGCGCACTGGTTTGTCATGATCGGTTTCGGCGCACTCTTTGGAACTCTTGTAACAGCCTATGGTCAAATTTTAAATCCAGATTTCGTACTTCCATTTATCGGTCACTTTGCACCGTATGAGTTCTTCACAGAATTTATTGGTTGGGCCACCGGAATCGGAATCGTCACACTTATCGGTATTCGCCAAGTAACTCGAATCAAAAAGAGTGGTCGTTCTTCACGTTTTTATGGTTCTGGAAATTGGAAGGCGTATTACGTCGAAGCAACAATTCTTGCAATTGTTTTCTGCGTAACAGCGCTGCGCGGTTTAGAAGGCGCATTATCTGAGTACACATCTTGGAACTGGCACTTTGCATTGACATGGCCAATTGCTGAGATGTTTAAGTCCATGACACTTGATCAACTGCATATGTGGATTCAGATTGTTGCGACAATCAAAATTGTTGTCTCAATGACATGGTTTATCGTCATTGCATCAAATCTAACAATGGGTATTGCATGGCACCGCTTCTTGGCTTTCTTTAATATTTATTACAAGCGCAATGCAGATGGTGGACACTCACTCGGTAACTTGCCTGAATTACTTTCACACGGCAAGCCAGTTGATTTCGAAGATCCAGCAGATGATGACGTATTCGGTCTTGGTACACGTGGTGACATTACGTGGAAGGGCTTGTTGGATATGACCAGCTGTACCGAATGCGGTCGCTGCCAATCACAATGTCCTGCATGGCACACTGATAAACCATTGTCACCAAAGCTTTTGATTATGGCTATGCGCGATCACGCCTTTGCAAAGACTGTTGAAACAGAGAACATGGTGGGCGAAGGCGCACCTATTTCTCAAGATGTTTTGTGGTCTTGTACAACGTGCGGTGCGTGCGTAAACGAATGCCCAGTCGATATCGAACACATCGATCACATCGTAAACATGCGTCGTTTCCAGGTGCTTGTTGAATCTGAATTTCCTTCACAACTCAACGGAACATTTCGTAATCTTGAAACAGCTGGAAACCCTTGGGGATCAAATAAGAGTGATCGCGAAGGTTGGATCGCAGAAATGGATTTCCCAATTCGCGTTGTAGAAGGCACGTTGCCTGAAGATGTCGAATATTTGTTCTGGGTTGGTTGCGCGGGTGCTTACGAAGAGCGCGCAAAGAAGACAACAAAGGCTGTCGCAGAGTTATTGCACATCGCAGGTGTTGAGTTTGCAGTTCTTGGAAAGCGCGAAACATGTACAGGAGATCCTGCGCGTCGCGCCGGAAATGAATTCTTGTATCAAATTCTTTCTAAAGAGAACATCGATACATTTACACAAGTATTTGAAACAAGAAAAGATAAGGGCACAAAGAAAGTTGTTGTTACCTGCCCTCACTGCTTTACAACAATTGGTCGCGACTATGCACAAAGCGGTTACGAACTTCAGGTTGTTCACCACACACAATTGCTTAATCAGCTTGTGCGTGAAGGTCGCTTGATTGCAATTAACAAATCTGAGAAGTCACTGACTTATCACGATCCATGTTACTTAGGCCGTCACAACCAAATCTTTGAAGCACCACGCGAATTACTCGGTGCAACTGGTGTAACAGTGACAGAAATGCCACGTAACCAAGAACGTTCATTCTGCTGCGGCGCCGGTGGCGGTCGCATGTGGATGGAAGAAAAACTTGGAACACAAATTAACTTAAACCGCGTTGATGAAGCACTTGCAACTGGCGTTGAAGAAGTTGCTGTTGCGTGTCCATTCTGTCGCGTAATGGTTACAGATGGTGTTGCAGCGCGTGAATCACAAGTACAGGTATTAGATGTTGCGCAAGCGCTATTGCGCGCAGTAAAACCTAACTAAGACAAGCTCTCCATCGCACGAAGAGTCGCAATGCGCTCTTCAATTGGTGGGTGGGATGCAAACAATTTAGAAACTGATTTCGCATCCAGTGGTGATTCAATCCAAATATGAGCCACCGCTGTTGATCTTTGCTGCACGACAGTTGAATCGCGAGCAAGAACTTCGAGCGCCGAACGCAAGCCCGCAGGGTTTCGCGTAAAGGAAACCGCAGTGGCATCAGCTAGAGATTCGCGCTTACGTGAAATTGCTGATTTAAGTAAGACGGCAGCAATAGGTGCCATGACTAGAACAATGAGTGAAACAACTAAAGCAATTGGATTTGAGCCGCTATTGCTATCTCGACGTCCACCGAAGAACATCATGCGCATCAAAAAGTCAGACAGGATTGCGATTGCACCAGCAGTTGATGCGGCAACGGCTGAAACCAAGGTGTCACGGTTTGCTACGTGCGACATCTCGTGGGCGATTACACCCTGCAGTTGATCGCGATCCATGACATCTAAAATTCCTGTTGTAAATGCAATCAGTGCGTGCTCTGGATTTCGACCTGTAGCAAAGGCATTTGGCGCTGGGTCAACAACGATTGCAACTTTAGGCATCGGCAATCCGCTTGCAATAACCACTTCGTGAACAAGGTTAAATAGCTTTGGATTATCTTCTTCAGTAATTAACTTTGCGCCAGTCATTGTCAGTACTAGACGATCAGATCCGTAATACGAACCCCACACCGAGACAAGAGAGAAACCAACTGCGATTGGTACTAAGTACGCAGTTGAACCACCGAAGTATGTAAGTGCTGCATAGACAACAACCCACATGAGCAGACCAAAGACGGCAAGGAGTGCAAAGGTTTTTCTCTTGTTTGCAGCTTGCAGGCCGCGGAAATTGCCGACTTCAGCCATTGAAATTAGAACTTAACGTTTGGCACTTGTCGTGATTGTGGATCTTCTACTTCGTAGAATTCGCGTTCATCGACCTTTGCAAAACCTGCAAAGAAGTTAGTTGGCACTGTTTTTACAGCAGTATTTAGTGCACGAACATTGTCGTTATAGAACTGGCGAGCAAAGGAAACTTTGTTCTCTGTTGTTGCTAGTTCATCCTGCAAAGATAAAAAGTTTGCAGATGCCTTTAAGTCTGGATAAGCCTCAGCGACTGCAAGTAATCCACGAAGTGCTTGTGTGAGCATTCCATCTGCTGCTGCAACATCAGTAAGAGAAGTAGCTGACGTCGCTTTTGCGCGAGCAGTTACAACTGCATCAAATGTGCTCTTTTCGTGTTCGGCGTAACCCTTAACGGTTTCAACCAAGTTAGGAATCAAATCTGCGCGGCGCTTGAGTTGGACTTCGATTTGGGCGAAGGATTCGTCAACGGCGACGTTTAGACGAATCAGCTTGTTGTACTGAACAACCAAGAAAGCAATGATGAGAGCGATAACGCCTAAAACAATAATGATTTCCATGGTGATAAAACCTCCCCGATGCCCGGGTTATTCCCGATTACTTAATCTTAGAACGGTGAAAGTTCTTAAAGGAACGGCTAGCCGTTGGCCCGCGTTGACCCTGGTAGCGAGATCCGTACTTCTCAGATCCGTATGGGTGCTCGGCAGGCGATGACAACTTAATCAAGCAGAGTTGACCAATTTTCATTCCTGGAAACAACTTGACCGGCAAGTTTGCAACGTTTGAAAGTTCGAGAGTGATGTGACCAGAAAATCCTGGATCAATAAATCCTGCGGTTGAGTGAGTGAGCAAACCAAGGCGACCGAGGGATGACTTTCCTTCGAGACGTCCTGCGATGTCATCTGGCAATGTGATTACTTCGTATGTGCTTGCCAGGACGAATTCGCCTGGGTGCAAAATAAATGGTTCATCGCCTTCTGAGATAACTTCGCGAGTGAGCTCTGCTTGTTCAGTTGAAGGATCGATCACTGAGTACTTGTGGTTTTCAAAGACGCGGAAGAACTTGTCCAGGCGCACATCAACTGAGGATGGCTGGATCATCGCTTCATCGAATGGCTCGACGCCGACTCGGTTGGCAGCTATTTCTGCGCGGATATCGCGATCACTTAAAAGCACCTGCGGACTCTACCAAGTGGGGGCGCAAAGAGTTGCAGAAGTTACTGGTGAGTAGCACAATTTCCCCATGAGCCATTACAAAGCCAACCTGCGCGATATTGAATTCTGCCTCTTTGATCTCTTGGGCACCGAGAAGATTTTGGGAACTTCTATCTTCTCTGAGCTCGATCGAGAAACATCCATGGGCATGTTAGAAGAGATGAAGCGCTTAACTGAAAATGATCTTGCAGCATCTTTCGTTGATGGCGATCGCATTGGAACAGATTTCAATAAAGCAACTGGTGATGTAAAACTTCCTGAAAGTTTTAAGAAGTCTTACAAAGCATATGTTGATGGCGAGTGGTGGCGTATTGATGCACCAGTGCCACTAGGTGGAACAAAACTTCCTGCATCAGTTCGTTGGGCAATTGCAGAAATGGTTTTGGGTTCTAACCCAGCAATTCATATTTACGCATCAGGTTACGCATTCGCACAGGTTGCATT
>CAZNWM010000051.1:0-4787 GCA_964576975.1 uncultured Candidatus Planktophila sp. | reverse complement strand
AGGATGGCAGTTGTGCCTTGCGAGCGAAGAAGCGCAACTACATCTGAACGAAGTTCATTTCGTAGTTCTGCATCGAGTGCGGAGAAAGGTTCGTCAAGAAGCACAAGCTTTGGCTTAACGGCTAGTGCGCGAGCAAGTGCAACACGAGTTTGCTGACCGCCTGAAAGTTCGGTGGGCATTTGATTCTCAAAGCCAGACATACCGATTAGCTCAAGCATTTCAGAGACGGTTTTGTTTATTTGATCTCCGGAGAATTCTTTTCTGTCTAATCCAAAAGCAATATTTTTTGCAACATTTAAATGTGGAAAGAGTGCGCCTTGTTGGGGAACGTAACCAGTTCGACGTTTGTTAGGTGGAAGCACAACTGATGAGAGACCAACTAGTTGTGAACCAAAACGAATTGTTCCTTCGCGTGGTTGCAAGAGCCCAGCGATTACTCGAAGCAGCGTCGTTTTTCCGCAACCAGATGGACCCAGCAGTGATGAAATCTCTCCCTCCTTTAAATTAAAGGAGAGATCATCGATAACAATACGATCGCCGAAAGCAACAGTAAGGTGGGAAACATCAAGTGATGTCATGCAAGGCTCCCTACTTGTGATCGGCTCGGCTTTGATTTAGATGATGATTCTTCCCGAGGCATGCTCAGAAGAAAAGTTGGAACAGCAGCAATTAGAACTAAGAGTAAGGCGTAAGGCGCAGCATCATTGAATCGGTTGATTGCTGCATAGCTCCAAATTTGAGTTGCCAGCGTATCCATGCCAGTTGGACGCAGCATAAGAGTTGCTGGTAGTTCTTTCATTGCAGTGAGAAAAACAAGCAGTGTGCCTAGTCCAATGCTTGGAAGGGCAATTGGAAAAACAACGGATGTGCTGACCCTGGTCTTGCTCTTTCCAAGAGTTGAGGCCACTTCCTTTAAGACCGGTGGGACAAGTTGCAGCGAAAAAGTCATTGATGCAACAGCTTTTGCAAGAAAGAGTAATGCGTAGGCAAAAGCTAGAAGAAAGACTGATTGATAAATAGGACCGAGCTTTGATCCAAGTGAAACGAGTGCAAGCCCAATAACGACGCCAGGTAAAGCATGTCCTACCAAAATTATTCGCTCTGAAAATTGTGAGAATCGACCAGCATGGGTAGCAATTAAGAAACCAAGGGGTGCAGAGAATAAGAGTGCAATGAGCGCACCTAAAGCCGAGACAGAAATTGTAGAAACAGATGCGGCAAGAAGAGCAGATACATCAATTGGATTCGGGTTACTGATGAATCTAGATATCAACACATAAAAAGGCACGATTACGGCAAGGAATGTGTACATTCCAACCACGAAAAGAACCAGGCTCTTTAGTCGAATACTCGAAATGCTGGCATCTTGCGAGTAAACACGTTTAGAGACGTTTTCTTTTGCTTTCTTATCTTTAATTCTTTCATCGGCTGCAATAAAGGCGATGGAGGCAAGGATAAGCAAAAGAGAAATGACTGAGGCAGCGCTTCGATCGTATGAAGACTTGAACATGTTTTGAATAGACACCGTCAATGTTTCTACATTGAGTAATGACACTGCCCCAAAATCACTGAGCACGTACAAACCGGATAACAAAGCGCCAGCACTGATGCTTCCGCGAATCTGAGGAAGGATTACTCGGAAAAAGATCTGAGGACGTGATTGTCCAAGAGTGCGGGCAACTTCGATGAAGCTGTTATCAATTCGACGAAGTGAAACCAAGATAGCCAGCAACATGTATGGCAGTGTTGTAAGAATCAATACGAAGGCAGTCGCAAGAACTCCTGAAAGAGATGGAAAGAGCGCTAGCCAGGTGTAAGTAAAAACATAGGACGGAATTGCAAGCGGAAGCACGCTGGCCACAATCAATAGATGTGCCTTAGGAACTCGAACAAAATGGAGTCCTACTGAAATCAACGTGCCAAGAAAAATGTTTACAGCCACGACAATTATTAACAACACCGCAGTTGTAGCAAGAACTTCAAGAGTTTTACCCCTAAAAAGCAGTTCAACAATCTCGGGAAGTGGTTTTTCTAGTGCACGAATAAGTAAATAAACAAAAGGAATCAGAACTACTGCCAGCAGCAAGCCCACTAAAACATTAAGAACTGGGTGCACCTCAGCCGGTTCTCCACGTGATGTGAAGAGCCGGGGTGCAACGCGCTCCTGAGCAAGCTTTGCCATGGTTTTAAAGCAATCCGACCTTTACTAGAAGATCTTGTGTCACTTGAATATTTTTTAGCGCATCTAAATCAACAGAGGGCGCACCAATTTCGCTCATTAATGGAAGGCCCGCTGGCGCGCTAGCCCCGGAAAGCAATGAGTACTCATGCGTTTGTGAAACAAACTCTTCTTGAATTTTTTGTGAAGTGAGAAAGTTAATGAGATCTTGCGCCGCTGCGTACTTCTTGCTTGAGGCAAGGACTCCCGCACCGGAGACGTTGATCATGTTTCCAAGGTCGCCAGATTTAAAGAAGCCATTCTTCACATTGATCTCTCGTCCCAAACCTTCAGAGACTTCCCAGATGTAGTAATGATTGACAAGTCCAATAGCGATTTCGTTTTTATCAATAGCTTCCACGATTGCACTGTTCTTGGCATAAATACGTACGTCATTCGCCTTGAGGCCTTTAAGCCACTTCTCCGCAAAATCTTCACCTTGTGCATTAATCAATGCGGTGACGAATGCTTGAAATGAAGCATTAATCGGTGCAATGCCAAGTTTTCCCTTGTACAAAGGGTTAGTAAGGTCGGTAACAGATGTTGGTAACACTTTAAGTAGATTGGGGTTGTACGCAAAGACGCGAGCGCGACCAGTTACGCCAACCCAATTTCGATTTGCTGCAACGTATTCGGCAGGGATGTTTGCAGCAACATCTGCTGGAAGTTCAATAAAGAGATTTTCCCTAGCAATTGCACCGAGTGAACCGGCATCTTGCGAAAGGAAGAGATCGGCAGGTGAGTTAGAACCTTCTTCAAGAATCTGAGCTGCAAGTTCTGCTGAATCTCCGTAGCGAATATTGAGTTTGATGCCTGATGATTGTTCCCATTCGGCAAAGAATGGGGCTATGAATTCTTCAGAGCGACCTGAGTAAACCGTGATCTCTGTCGGATTAGTCGCCTGTTCATCAGATCCAGAACAACCTGTCATCAGTGATGCGCCGACAATGGCAGCACTCGCTACAACTAGAGCCTTAATCGCTTTTCTCAAGACGTGAACCCCTTGATCCCCTGTGCGCAGGGCTAACCAGCCCTGGAAAAGAGACTTTAGTTGAAAATGCCGAATTACGCAACAAAAATGTTGCTTAAATACAAATGCGAAATACTCCTTGGTAATCACCCCTTTACGCTCAAAAGAGAGTGCATTAACGCCGGGAATCCCTCACCCTTGGGGGGTGAGTAAAGACGCTGCCAAATCACCCTTGCCGGGATTTAGCAGCAGCGTGCACAAAATCATTGAAACAGCAATTGAAAAGAATGATTTGGATTTTTTCTATCGCCTTTATTTAACGCGAATGGCGGAGTTATCCCTTACTGGGCAAGGTAAAGAGTTTATTGAATACGCAAAGAGCTCTCTTGATGATTCGCAGAATAGTTTGTTTATGGCAAAGGGATTCGAGGCAATTGGAAATTTGATTGACTTAAATTTCACGCAATGCATCATCTTGTTGGATGAACTAGAAGCAAGCACGCGCGATCATGAGATCAAAGTCTGGGTCGATCAAATAAGTAATCTCTGCCGTGCTTATGTAAATTTTCATAATGGTGACTATCACCTTTCTTTAAAGCATGCGGAAAAATCTATTGAGTCACCAATTAAGAGTGGCACTTTGGACCCAATGGATAGGGGTCGATTAATTCGTCTGGTCGCCTGTATTGCCTTAATAACTTCTGATTTTGAGAAAATTGATCAGTGTGCTGCGGATATCTTGAACATCGATAATCCAGATGATTTAAGCGTTTTAGATCAAGCTAAATCTGCAGTTAAATCAATGCAATTGCTCTCTCAAGGTGAGTATAAAAAGGCTTACGACTTAGCAAAGACAACAATTGCAATTGAAGAAGCCGCTAATCGAGTTGGCGTGGCATCCCCATTTGATTGCAAATTTGTTGTGATTCGATGCCTATATGAGTTTTCGATGGTTGATGAAGCTTTAGTTCAAATTCGAAAGCTGCGTGATGAAGCAAGAGAGAATAACTCTAACTTTGTTGCATACCTGTGCGAGGTTGGCGAAATTAGAATCCTTTCACGTATTCCTGACAGCCACGATGAAATCTCCAAAAAGGTAAGCGAGTTACGAAACGAGCTTTTGATTAATCCAGATTTGAAAGCAATGACTTGGTTGGTGGATTTAGCAGAGTTTTTCGCCAAAACCCTCTCAAATGATTTGGGGAGGATCAACACCATTGTTGAACGAAATCCTGAATTTAGTTATCTGCAGCAGTTGGGCAAAAGTGTTTTGAACAAACATAGACAAGAACTTGTAAACGAATACAAGAATCTTCCTGAAAATACAGCTTATGAAGTTATTAGAAAGAATCTTCACCTTTCAAAGATAAAGAGTGAAGGGGTTAAGAAGCAGCGCGAATACCTCAAGACTGCGCTGGAAAAAGGTGAGCAGGTAGGGGCACTCGAGGTTTTCTTGCGGCAAGATAATTCGACCTTGGAAGCAATCATTAATTTATCAACGGCAAGTAACTCAATCTGGCTTGAGTCCTTGAGCAGGTTGGCAATTGAGCGCATTCAAGAGCGCAATCGCAAAGCAAAGATTTCAGGAGATCAATTAAC
>CAZNWM010000050.1:0-4791 GCA_964576975.1 uncultured Candidatus Planktophila sp. | reverse complement strand
AATGGCGAAGGTTTACAACACGAAGATGGTCACTCACATCTTCTAGCGTCAACGAACCCTGCAGTTGTTTCGTACGATCCAGCATTTGCTTTCGAACTTGGCCATATTGTTAAAGATGGCTTGCGTCGTATGTATGGCCCTAATTCAGAGAACATTTTCTATTACCTAACCGTGTACAACGAGCCATATGTACAGCCAGCAGAACCAGAAAACCTAGATGTTGATGGTCTCTTGCGTGGTATCTATCTTTACGCTCCAGCGAAAATAAAGAGTAAGAAAAATGTTCAGCTCTTAGCATCAGGTGTTGGCGTTAACTGGGCGCTTAAAGCACAGAAGTTATTGGCAGACGATTTCGATGTCGCTGCATCCGTCTGGTCTGTTACTTCATGGAATGAACTTCGTCGCGATGGTCTTGCAGTTGATCGTCACAATATGCTCAATCCGCAAGATCAACGCACCGCTTACATCACGAGCAAGCTAGATGGTGCAAAGGGTCCTGTTATTGCAGTCTCTGACTTTATGCGCGCTGTGCAAGAACAAATTGCTCCATGGGTTTCGCAACCATTTACAACTCTTGGAACAGATGGATTTGGTCTTTCAGATACTCGCGGTGCGCTTCGTCGTCACTTTAAGGTTGATGCCGAGTCAATTGTTATCGCGGCTCTTCAGCAATTGGCTGCTCAAGGTGACATCAAGTCAAAGTTAATTCAGGAAGCTATTGATAAGTATCAGATAAATGATGTGCGAGCCGCAGACGCTGGCAACACAGAAGGTTCTGGCTGATTCTTAAAAGAGTGCGTTAGCTAAATCGCTGCGCGCCTTGATTAATCGCGGGTCTGCAGGATCGACTAAAGCAAAGAGTGCAAGCAAATGTTCTTTTGCTTGTTTCTTTGCATCATCTGAGCAATTGCGCACACAGTGCAATAAACGATCAAATGCTGGTTGCACTTCCCCACCAATAATTTCAATGTCTGCGCACGCCATTGCTGCCGCAACATCTAATGGATCTTTCTGTGCTGCAGCCTTTGTTATCTCTGGATTCAAACCGGCGGTTCGAATGAATAACTCTGTTTGGGCTAGCCCTAACTTTGCATAAACATCTTGTGGCTTTCTGGCAAGTAATTTCTTATACGCAGCTTGTGCAGTTGCGAAATCACCTGACTCGAGTGCTTTCATCGCCTCTTCTTCTTCAGGTTCGATTACTTCAGCAGGTGGCGCTCCAACTCCTTGTTGGGCAGATAACTCAAGAACTTTGTTAATCACTAAAGCAATCTGTTCTTTTGCATATGGCTGTTCAAAGAGCGGAACCAATTGACCTGCAACAAATGCGACTGCGTATGGGACTGCTTTTGTCTGCAGCGCCTGCGCAACTTTTGGTTGTTCGTCAATGTTTACATTTCCAAGGCGCCATGCGCCATTGCTCTCTGACTCCAGTTCGCCCAAGATTGCAAGGGTTGCAATTGATTCAGCGCTTCGTGGTGACCAGCACAAAACTATTGCCGGTTTGGTCGATGAATACTCGAGAAAATCACTTGTTAAATTAGTTGGCGTTACAGAGATACCTGCAACCGTTTCTGGTGCTTTTGGTGCAGGTTTTCCAAGAGATGAAAGATCTACAGCGCGGCCAAAATTCGGTGGAAGCGTCATGAGGTGATCATGCCAGAATCACTTCTGAAGGGTAAAACTTCAGAGACATAAGACTTAGTTGCATGATCTAACCCAACATCTCCGCCAGCTTTTTCACTTAAGTGCCAACGATGCTCCAATATTTCGTGAAACATCTGCGCTGGTTCGACTCGTCCCACTAACTCCTGTGGAACTTGAGAAAGAGTTGGTCTGAAAACTTCATTGAGCCATTTGAGTGCACTCTGATTTACAGGTGGTCGTGGTTCTTCCATGCGAGATCTGTATCTGTCAAAGGATGCAAGCAAACGTTTTGCCTGAAGTTCTTCGGTTTCAAGTCCCGTTAATTCCATTAGGCGGGCTTGGTGATAACCAGCTGCAACAAGTTTTGGTTGGAAAATTAAAGATTTGTTTTCGCCATCTAATGAAACAGACACCTCTTCAACAGTAAAACCTAAATCCTGTAGCGCGCGCATCGCACGTTCAACGGCATGGCGATCGTTTGGGTCAAGTTTTTGTGGTTCTTTTAGCGCTGTCCATAATCGGCGATAGCGTTTAATGACTGTTTCACTTGCGCGGATTGGATCTATCTCTGGATAAAGAACACCGGATAAGGCAAGATCTTCTAACTCTGCAGCCACATTGAAGTGAGCAATTTCTAAGTCGTGTTCGCGTTGTCCATCACTCAGAGTCTTTTGAAATTCACTAGTTTCGGCATCTACAAGGTATGCCGCAAATCCTTCGGCATCTCGCCTAAAGAGAGTATTTGATAGCGAACAATCGCCCCACCAGAAACCGAGCAAGTGAAGCCGGACCAACAACAGCGCTAGTGCATTCGTCATTGTTGTTATGTCATGTGCTGAAACATTTCCTGAGAGCAAAATTCGATAAGGCAATGAAAATGGAAGGAATCGTGTGGCAAGTGCACACGGAAGCTCTTCACCGTTGCTATCTGTTCGACCTTCTACAACAGCAATTGGATCAACACTGGGAGCGCCTAATTGCTTGAGTTGACGCAAAATTTTGTATTCACGATTAGCAAACTCGGCAACGGTTTCTTTGATTGCATAAACCTCAGCATCTGGATCTTCACTTGCTCGTACCAACCGCACGATATGTCGAGAGATACCTCGCTTTTCTGCGAGCAAGGGATCTTCAGGCCAATTTTCTAAACTTTTTTGCCAAGGCAACCCCGTTACGGCAGCGATTTCTTCGCCGAGACCAGTAATTCGAAGTGCCATGTTCTTATTCTCTCACAGTGAGGGTTATCAGCTTACGAGTGCTTTAGAATGCGGTTATGGCTCTTGCAAAACGAATTATGAAACCTCGTGCAAAAAAAGAAGTTGCGAAAACAAATTATGGAGTAATGGGTGCTCCAATTAATCGTTCACATCCTTTTTACTTTGGTTTCGTTGCAACTCTTGGCGCTCTCAGCGCGATTGTTTTGATGAGAGCACTTGGAAGTGTTAGCCAGGTTTTTGTTCTCATTCTGATTGCTCTTTTCTTGGCAACTGGACTAAATCCTGCAGTGGAAGCAATACGTTCTCGTGGTGTATCCAGAGTTACGGCTGTAACCATAATTTTTGTTAGCGTCATTGCATTTGTAATCTTCTTCGCATGGGTTGTTGTTCCCCCTGTTGTTTCACAAGGTTCACAGCTCATCAATTCCTTGCCTTCGCTTTTGCAGGACCTTAAATCCAATGCAACGATTAATAGACTTAATGAACAATTTGCAATCATTGATACATTGCAGGCAAAACTTCGCGAGTTCACTGAAGATGGCACGCTGTTGGTATCCACCTTCGGTGGTGTCATCGGCGTTGGAAGATCAGTTATTTCCGGAACATTCTCAGCTCTGACAATTTTGGTCTTGACTCTGTACTTCATCACTTCACTTCCACAAATGGTCAAACTCGGCGTTCGCCTTGCTCCTGCAAGCCGCCGTGATCGCGTGGCAAAGCTAACTAATGCGATCATTGCCCGAGTTGGTTCATTTGTTGGTGCACAAATCTTTATCGCGTTCATGGCAGCGATTTTTGTTGTGGTACTTGGAATACTTCTTGGTTTACCTTCACCTGTTGCTATTGCAATGGTCGTTTTTGTGTGTGCACTCGTTCCATTAATTGGTCACTTCCTTGGAAGCGCGGTTGTAACAATTATTGCGCTGACTGTTTCGATACCGGTGGGCGTGATTGCTCTCATTACATACATCGTTTATGTCCAGATTGAAAACTACATTGTTACCCCGCGAATTATGAAGAAGACTCTTGAGGTGCCAGGTGCTGTAACAATTGTTGCAGCACTGATTGGTTCTTCACTTCTTGGATTAGTTGGTGGATTGCTCGCTGTTCCGGTTGCTGCAGCAATAATTCTGATTTTGGATGAAGTTGTTTATCCGCGTGCGGACAACTCTTAAAGTTCTTCTGGTAAAGGTAAACGAGCGGGTGTAACCACTTTAGTTATCTCGCTTAGAACTCGATAAACAGCAGGCTCTCCAACCCACAAGTGCTTCGCGTCTTCCACAGGAATCAGCGTTATTTGCTTAAGAGCGGCAAATCTTTTTATTGCCTCATCAGGCTTTAGAAACTCATCGTGCTCAGGAACCAATGCAATAACTGGGCGTCCATCGTTACTCCACCATTGCAGATCTTCTTCTGTTGAAAAACGCAGTGGTGGACTCAAAAGTATTAGCCCTTTTACTCTTTTATCTCGTGCAAATTTAAGCGCTAAGTCTGTGCCAAAGGACCAACCAACTACCCAGAGATTTTCTACTTTTATCTCATCAAAGCAGAAATTAATCATCGCTTCTACATCGAAGCGCTCTGATACTGCGTTATCAAAGTGGCCTGTACTTGTTCCGGCCTCACTTGATGTTCCGCGAGTATTAAATCTAATTACATTGATGCCGGCCATTGCAGGCAATCTATTTGCTGCTTTTTTATAAACATGACTATCCATCATTCCGCCAGCTGTTGGGAGCGGATGCAACATTAAAATGGAGCCACTTGCCACATCTAGTGTTCGTGCGACTTCGCCTACTAGATCAATTCCATCTTCAGTGCGAACCGTAAATAGGGTACGCGCAGCCGGTAAAACTGTGCTGGGGCGTATTGGTTCGGGCATGTCAGCAATCTTATCTACCAACTGGATTATCTGCCGACTACTATT
>CAZNWM010000049.1:0-4842 GCA_964576975.1 uncultured Candidatus Planktophila sp. | reverse complement strand
ACTCGTCGTCTCTGCGACGTTGCACAGGATGTAATTATTCGTGAAGAAGATTGCGGTACAGATCGCGGTCTCACACTTCCAATTGCATCTCGTCAACAATCAGGTGGACTTGTAAAGCACGACCATGTTGAAACATCTGTATATGGTCGAACACTTGCAGATGACATCGAAGTTGATGGCAAGGTAATTGCAACTGCCGGTACTGATCTTGGTGACCGCGTTATTGCAGCACTTGTTGAAGCAGGCGTTGACGAAGTAAAGATTCGCTCAGTTCTCACTTGCGATAGCAAGGTCGGACAGTGCGCAGCTTGCTACGGTCGATCCCTTGCATCAGGTCAACTAGTTGCAGTCGGTGAAGCAGTCGGAATCATTGCAGCACAATCAATCGGTGAGCCAGGTACACAGCTAACAATGCGTACTTTCCACACTGGTGGCGTTGCAGGTGATGACATCACTCACGGTCTTCCACGTATCGTTGAACTCTTCGAAGCACGCACACCTAAGGGTGTTGCTCCAATTGCAGAAACTGCGGGTGTTGTTTCATTCCGTGAAGATGCAAAGGGCAAGAAGATCATCGTTACACCAGATGACGGTGGCGAAGAAGTTGCTTACCCAATTACACGTCGTCAGAAGTTACTTGTAGAAGAAGGTTCACGCGTTGATGTCGGCCAGAAGATGGTCGTTGGCGCAATTGATCCAAAGCAGGTACTTCGTATTCTTGGACCACGTGCAACTCAAGTTCACTTGGTAAATGAAATTCAATCTGTATACCGCTCACAAGGTGTAGGTATTCACGATAAGCACATCGAAGTAATTGTTCGTCAAATGCTTAAGCGCATTACAGTGCTTGAAGCAGGCGACGCTGATCTACTTCCAGGTGAACTCGTTGAACGCGGTCGCTTTGAGACAGAAAACCGTCGCGTTGTCACAACTGGTGGCAAGGCAGCATCTGGTCGTCCAGAACTTATGGGTATCACGAAGGCATCACTTGCAACTGAATCATGGTTATCAGCTGCTTCCTTCCAAGAGACAACACGAGTTCTAACTGATGCCGCGCTTTCTGAGAAGAGCGATCCACTTCTTGGTCTCAAGGAGAACGTCATTATCGGTAAGTTGATTCCAGCTGGTACCGGTCTTGCTCGTTACAGAAACATCCGTGTTGAGCCAACAGAAGAAGCAAAGGCAGCGGTGTACGCGGCCTATGACGAGTATGACTTCACTCCATTTGAGTCAGCCGGCTCAGGTGAAGCAGTTCGCCTCGATGAAGTTGAGGTTCCTCGTTAATCCAGTTAATTAAGTAAACAAAAATGCCCGTCGCAAATTACGCGGCGGGCGTTTTTGTTTTTTTATTAGAATAAGAACATGGCTAAGTTAATTCGCGATGGCAGTGATCTTGTTCTTTCCCTCTCGTTTTGGGAAAAAATAGGCGCGTTGCATTCAAGCCCTCGAACATCTCTTGCATCGGTTGATAAAGTCGAATTTCCAGAAGAGCTGTGGAGCTCCAAAGTTCTTCGAGGAGTCAGAGCCCCAGGCACCGGCATTCCATATGTTGTTCTACTCGGCACAATGAGGGGCAAGGGATATCGCGATTTTGTGGCCCTGAAAAGGAGAGAAAAAGGCGTGATTCTGACTCTGAATTCAGAGCCTTTCGCCCGCTGGATTTTCACTCTCCGGCAATCACGTAGTGAAATCGAAGCGCTTCTTCGCGACACGCCGAAGGGCTAAAACCTCACCAATTCAGGATCGATACGGCCCTTTGGAGTAAAAGAGGCCGTTTTGACCTAGTCGCCCCCGCTCAGATACCTTTCTCCTCTGCTCATTTTCGAGCGCTTGATGACGTGCCCTGTTTAGAAATATTCAGAACACAACTGCGGTTTGGGTGCAACACACCCGAGCGCGTGGGTCGTTGATTAAGCGTAAGAAATTGAAGTAGTAACGAATGGAGAAGAAGTAGTGCCAACAATTCAACAGCTAGTTCGTCGTGGTCGTGCAGAAAAGACTACGAAGACAAGCACACCTGCGTTAAAGGGTTCACCTCAACGTCGTGGTGTGTGCACACGTGTTTATACAACAACACCTAAGAAGCCAAACTCTGCGCTTCGTAAAGTTGCACGTGTACGTCTTACTAGCGGAATGGAAATCACTGCATACATTCCTGGCGAAGGTCACAACTTGCAAGAGCACTCCATTGTTCTTGTACGTGGCGGTCGTGTTAAGGATCTTCCTGGAGTTCGTTACAAAATTATTCGCGGTTCACTCGATACACAAGGTGTAAAAAATCGTAAGCAATCACGTTCACGTTACGGTGCCAAGAGAGAGAAGAAGGCTTCCTAATGCCACGTAAAGGTCCTGCAGTAAAGTCTCCTGTAATTGCTGATCCTGTTTACAACTCACCAGTTGTTACATCACTTATAAACAAGATTCTTTTACACGGTAAGCGTTCAACCGCTGAAGCAATTGTGTACGGCGCTCTCGAAGGTTGCCGTGAAAAAACTCAAGTAGACCCAATCATTACTTTGAAGCGCGCTCTTGAGAACATCAAGCCAGCTGTTGAAGTTCGCTCACGTCGTGTTGGTGGAGCAACGTATCAAGTACCAGTAGAAGTAAAAGCTGGCCGTTCAACAACTTTGGCACTTCGCTGGTTAGTTGATTTCTCTCGCCTACGTCGCGAGAAGTCAATGGCTGAGCGTTTGCAGAATGAATTAATCGATGCGAGCAATGGCCTTGGTGCTGCTGTTAAGCGTCGCGAAGATACTCACAAAATGGCAGAAGCAAACAAGGCGTTTGCTCACTACCGCTGGTAATTACTAACTAAAAAAGACGAATTAGAAACCGACGAGAAGAGGAACACTAAGTGGCCGCAGAGAACATCGACCTAGCCAAGGTTCGCAACATTGGAATCATGGCTCATATCGACGCGGGCAAAACAACCACGACTGAGCGCATCCTTTTCTACACAGGTATCAATTACAAGATCGGTGAAGTGCACGAAGGTGCAGCAACGATGGACTGGATGGAGCAAGAACAAGAGCGCGGTATCACCATTACTTCCGCTGCTACTACTTGTATGTGGAAAGACCATCTCATCAACATTATTGATACACCTGGCCACGTTGACTTCACAGTAGAAGTAGAACGTTCGCTACGTGTTCTAGATGGTGCAGTAGCAGTATTCGACGGTGTTGCAGGTGTTGAGCCACAATCAGAAACAGTATGGCGCCAAGCAGATCGTTACTCAGTTCCTCGTATTTGTTTTATTAATAAGTTAGACCGCACAGGTGCAAACTTCGATATGTGCGTTGGAATGATCAAGTCTCGTCTTAATGCAGTTGCATTAGTTCTACAGATTCCAATCGGAAGCGAAGCAGATTTCCTCGGAGTTGTTGATCTCATTGCAATGAAGGCACTTGTATGGCCAGGAGAAACTAAGAAGGGCGAGGATTACCTCGTAGAAGAAATTCCAGCGAATCTTGCTGACAAAGCAAAGCAAGCACGCCACGAGATGATTGAAACTCTTGCAGAAAATGATGATGCAATCATGGAGAAGTACCTAGAAGGTGCAGAGCTCACAGAAGCAGAAATTATTGCCGGTATCCGTCGCGCAACACTTGCAGCAAAACTTTCACCAGTTCTAACTGGTTCAGCATTTAAGAACAAGGGCGTTCAGCCAATGCTCGATGCTGTAACTCGCTATCTTCCAAGCCCACTCGATGTAGAAGCAATCGTCGGTATGGACATGAACGATGCAACAGTTGAAATGAAGCGCTATCCAAAGAATGACGAACCATTCTCAGCACTTGCATTCAAGATCATGTCTGATCCACACCTTGGAAAACTTACATTTATTCGCGTGTACTCAGGTGTTCTAGAAACTGGTTCATCGATTCTTAACTCAACAAAGGATCGCAAAGAGCGCATTGGAAAGATTTATCAGATGCACGCAAACAAGCGCGAAGAACGCGACTCTGTTGGTGCAGGAATGATCGTTGCGGTTATGGGTCTTAAGGACACCACTACTGGTGAAACTCTCTGCGATCCTGCAAAGCCAGTAATCCTTGAATCAATGGACTTCCCAGCACCAGTTATCTCTGTTGCTATCGAACCAAAGACAAAGGGTGACCAAGAAAAACTCGGCGTTGCTATTCAACGTCTATCTGAAGAAGACCCAACATTTCACGTTAAGACTGACGAAGAAACAGGTCAGACAATCATCGCTGGTATGGGTGAACTTCACCTTGAAATTCTTGTTGACCGTATGCGCCGCGAATTCAAAGTTGAAGCAAACGTGGGTAAGCCACAAGTTGCTTACCGCGAAACACTTCGCAAAACAGTTGCGCGTCACGACTACACACACAAAAAGCAGACTGGTGGTTCTGGACAGTTTGCAAAGATTCAGATTGCAATCGAACCTCTTCCAACTGGAGAAATCGAAGGCGGATACGAATTCGTAAACAAGATCACTGGTGGTCGCGTTCCACGCGAGTACATCCCATCTGTTGATCAAGGTTGCCAAGAAGCAATGAGCTCAGGTCCTCTTGCTGGTTACCCACTCACTGATGTACGCGTAAGTCTTCTTGATGGCGCTTATCACGATGTTGACTCATCGGAATTGGCCTTCAAGATTGCTGGTATCGCAGCGTTTAAGGAAGCAGCAAAACTTGCTGATCCTGCAATTCTCGAACCAGTGATGAGCGTCGAAGTTGTTACCCCTGAAGACTTCATGGGTGATGTCATCGGCGACATCAACAGTCGTCGTGGTCAAATTCAGGCCATGGATGAGCGGTCAGGTGCCCGCGTTGTTAGGGCGCTAGTTCCGTTGTCAGAGATGTTCGGCTATGTCGG
>CAZNWM010000048.1:0-4847 GCA_964576975.1 uncultured Candidatus Planktophila sp. | reverse complement strand
GGTTTGCGTGGCAATCCTGCGGTTATGACAACAACATCTGAATTAGCAGTTGCTTCATAACCCGAGCCATCAGCACTTGTTGTGGCGCCAATAACCTTTGTTTCAAATCCTTCGATTGATCTAGATTGATTCATATCTAAGGCCAAACCTTCTGATTTGCCTTCGAGAATGTCAGTTAGTACAACAGTGTCAAAAATATCGTATTCAGCTAATCGCATGGCAGTTGTTGAACCATAAAAACCTGCACCGACGACGGTTACTTTGCCTGCCATTGACTGCATCCCTCTTTCGAAATTCGGATCTAATTATGTCTTGATATCAAGGTAACTCTACAACCCGTTCGGCAGTGAAATTGCCAGGACAAATAGCCCGATAGCGATGCCGACTGGGAAATAGAACTCAATTGTGCGCAAATGACGTGCTGGAAAAGCTATGCCTAATGTTCCAAGTGCAATCAGGAGCGAACCGGATCGGACGAAACTGAAAGCGCCTAAAACGATGCCAACTGCGACAAAGGCATAACTGGCAATTTTAATAACTCGCGAATCTAGGAACACGCGTCCACAACATTCGTAACAAGCATTGCTCTAGTCATTGGGCCTACTCCACCTGGCATTGGTGCCACGAAGCCAGCCTTTTGCATGACATCAGGATGTACATCGCCGAGTAGTCCGGCATCAGTGCGTGAAATTCCAACATCAAGAATTGCAGCACCTTCTTTAATCATTGATGCGTTAAGGAAATGTGCCTGTCCGATTGCTGCAACAACTATGTCTGCATTTCGAGTATGAAGAGTTAAATCCTTAGTACCGGTATGAGTCAATGTGACAGTTGCATTTTCTTGTTTGCGAGTCAATAACAGCCCAAGTGGGCGACCAACTGTTAATCCACGACCAATAACTGTGACTTCCGCACCTTTAAGTGGCACGTTGTAGTGCTGCAACAGCGCAACAATTCCGCGAGGTGTGCAAGGAAGTGGTGCGTCATAGCCTGCGACGAGTCTTCCTAAGTTCATCGGGTGTAATCCATCAGCATCTTTCGATGGATCAATCGCTTCTAAAATGACTTGTGGGTCGATTCCCTTAGGCATCGGAAGTTGCACGATGTATCCAGTGCACTCTTTAGCATTATTGAGATCCTTAATTGCGGCTAACACATCTGCTTGTGTCGCACTTTCGGGAAGATCAACACGAATAGAAGTAACACCAACTTCTTGGCAATCCTTGTGCTTTCCTCCAACGTATGAATGTGATCCTGGGTCATCTCCCACGAGAACAGTTCCGAGTCCTGGGGTGATTCCTTTTTTCTTTAGTTCAACAACTCGCGCTGCCAAATCTTTTTTAATTGATGCAGCCAGTGCCTTGCCATCGAGAATAGTTGCGGTCATGTTCTTATCTTATTGGAATTTATGAATGTGAGAAATGCCGTGTACCTGTGAAATACAAGCTAATTCCAGCCTCTTCTGCAGCAGCAATAATTTCTTCATCACGAACACTTCCACCAGGTGAAACAACTGCGGTGATTCCAGCATTGATGAGAACCTTTAAGCCATCTGCGAATGGAAAAAACGCATCACTGGAAGCAACACTTCCTGCTGCACGGACTCCTGCACGCTTTACCGCTAGCTCTGCGCTATCGACGCGATTGACTTGGCCCATACCAACACCGAGAGTTGCTCCATCTTTGGCCAGAAGAATTGCATTACTTTTCACTGATCGCACAGCACGCCAGGCAAATTCAAGGTCTTTCATAGTTTCAGAATTCGCCTGCGAACCAGCTACTAATTTCCAATTAGCCGATGAATCTCCAGTTGCATTAATTGCATCAACTTCCTGAAGTAAAACTCCGCCACTGACTGGACGCAATTCAATACCTTCTCTCGTTGTGCTGGCGCACTCGAGAATTCGAATAGATGGTTTTTGAGTGAGAATTTCTAGTGCCGCGCTTTCAAAGCCAGGAGCGACCAATACTTCAGTAAAGGTTTCCGATAGGGCCAATGCTAATTGGGTTGTCACAATCCGATTAGCAGCGACTACTGCCCCATATGCAGATACCGAATCGCACTCGAGTGCCTTGGTGTAAGCGATAGCAATGTTTTCATTAATTGCAATGCCGCATGGATTGGCATGCTTAATTATTGCAACACATGGGTCTGTGTGATCAAATGCAGCGCGCAATGCTGCATCAGCATCTGTGTAATTGTTAAATGACATCTCTTTGCCGTGTAATTGCTTTGCTTGAACAATTCCGTCAGAACCGCCACTGTAAATCGCTGCACTTTGATGAGGATTTTCTCCATAACGCAGAGAATTCTCCTTTGCATAAATCCTGCCAAACCATTCAGGTAATTCTTTTTGTGAACTTTGACCCAACCAATTAGCAATCGATAAGTCATACTCTGCAGTCATTCGAAATACTTCTAACGCAAATTGCTGGCGTTCTTTTTTGGTAAAACCACCCGCGCGCACTCCTGCAAGTAATTTGTCATATTGTTCTGTTTTTGAAATTACTGTTACCGAGCCATGGTTTTTGGCAGCCCCACGCAATATTGTCGGTCCTCCTATATCGATTTGTTCAATGCACTCTGCGAATGAAGCGCTCGATGCAATCGTTTCTTCAAATGGATACAGATTGATAATTACTAAATCAAAGGGCTCAATCCCTAAATCTGTGAGTGCAGAGATGTGATCTGAATTCTGCTGATCAGCAAGAATGCCTGAGTGAATGGCTGGATGTAGCGTCTTTACTCTGCCACCCATGATTTCAGGGAAACCTGTCACTTGACTTACTTCTTTTACAGCAATCCCGCAGCTCGCAAGAGTTTTTGCAGTTGATCCTGTGGCGATGATTTCAACGCCGGCACTACTGAGTGCCTTGCCGATTTCTTCTAGGCGATTTTTGTCATAAACACTGATAAGAGCTCGACGAATTGATTTGCGGTCATCCATCAATTTTAGATTTTCTAGTAGGCAAAGAAATCTGTGGAATCAAGATTGCCATTGCTATACCTAATCCCATTTGAATTGCCACGCTTAATGGAAATTTCCATAAGGAAGGTCCAACTGTAGACATCTCTGTTGTAAGTAAAGATCCACTGGAAAAGTAGGTTAACAAAAAGATGCTTGCGACGCTAACAAAGTAACTCTGCCATAAGACTCTTGAATTTAAGGCGATGGTCCAACTTGCGAGTATCGCTCCTGCCATAACAAAGAAGAATATTGAAAAAAGGAAGAGTGGTTGTTCTTTAGTTGGGAGAGCACCAAGAATTGGTAAGGCAGGTATCTGTGAGACGGTGTATTCGAGTGGAGAAACCAAAGTGTTTGCACCGACTCCAAAGCCTGTTCCACTTAGATAAGACATAGTGGCCACAGCAGCATTTGGAAGATACACAATGTTAATCAACAGCAATAAGAGCCCACCGATAATTCCTGGCCGCAAAACTGTAATTAGATCCGTAACAGTGGACAGATTCATAAAGAGCGAAACAGAGAGAAATAGTGCGCTGATAGCTAGAAGCATTGCGACAATGCGGGTTCCCAAATTAACTGGCTGAGTTAACGTTACTTTTTTTCCTACAGTTAAAGTCGTCAAATAAACCCCTGGAATCAAGATTGCAAGAGCGAAATACCAGACTGGACGAATCGCCTCTGTTTTCGCTGCGAAGATTAGGAGTTCTGCAATGAGGCAATAGAAAATAGTGAAGTGCACTCGAGCCATGTTTATTGAAGTTGTATCTCTATCTAAGCGATCTACTACTCGTGAGAATGAATTTCTAATTGCGATAAATGGAAATATCAGCGCGCCCAAGGGTAAATAAGATAGAAATCCTGCGACTCCTGCAGGCGGAATACTCAGTGCAAATGGAATGTTGTGAACTCCCAGCCATACCCACATTGCTGCGCGAATCGGATCGGATGTATTTCCAGTAATACTTCCGGCTGTAGCCCAAGCTATGAGCGATAAGAATGCAATTGGGAGCAGGACTAGTGCGACGCTACGCAGAACTTGTGACAACGAGACCCATAGGACACGTTGAAACATTGAATCTAGCGTCCCAGAATTGCGCGCATTAATTGCGCGCTCTCACTTGGAGTTTTGCCAACTTTTACACCTGCAGCTTCGAGTGCATCCTTTTTAGCTTGAGCAGTTCCCGATGATCCCGAAACAATCGCGCCAGCGTGACCCATTGTTTTTCCTTCAGGTGCTGTAAATCCTGCAACATAACCAACAACAGGTTTAGTTACATATTCACTAATGAATGCTGCTGCGCGTTCTTCGGCATCTCCACCAATTTCACCAATCATCACAATTGCTTTGGTTTCTGGATCATCTTGAAAAGCTCGCAAGCAATCAATATGAGTTGTTCCAATAACTGGATCTCCACCAATACCTACTGCTGTACTAAAACCAATGTCTCGAAGCTCGTACATCATCTGATAAGTGAGCGTTCCAGATTTTGAAACCAAACCAATTGGTCCACTCCCAGTTATGTCAGCAGGAATGATTCCCACATTTGATTTTCCAGGACTAATGAGACCGGGACAGTTTGGACCAATAATTCTGGTTGTTCCTTTTGTAACTGCATGAGCATAAAAGCTTGCAGAATCATGAACTGGAATTCCTTCAGTGATTACAACAACGAGAGGCATTGCCGCATCGATCGCATCAATAACTGCTGCCTTTGCAAACTTCGGTGGAACGAATACAACCGATGTGTTGGCACCCGTTGCACTCATTGCTTCTGCAACTGTGTTAAAGACTGGAAGGGTGTGTCCATCAATATCAACGCTCTGGCCACCTTTGCCTGGTGTAACTCCACCAACAACTTTTGTGCCAGATGCCAACAT
>CAZNWM010000047.1:0-4869 GCA_964576975.1 uncultured Candidatus Planktophila sp. | reverse complement strand
GATTCATTTGGAAGTTGATCAAGTATTGCTCGTGCAACTGTTAAGCCGCCAACGCCGGAATCAAATATTCCAATAGGTGCATCACTCACACCGCGAAGTCTAGCGCTATGCCCACAATTGGTTATCGAGTGCTTCTGATGCACTCACATGATCAGCGCTATAAACGCCAGTAGATAGGTATTTCCAGCCAGCGTCACAGACAATAAATGCGATATCTGCACTCTTGCCATCGCGGATTGCTTCAGCGCCCATTGCAAGGGCTGCATGAAGAATTGCACCAGTAGAAATTCCTGCAAATATTCCTTCAATTTCTAACAAGTCGCGAACTCGACGAACTGAATCTTCTGCACCAACAGAGAATCGACGAGTTAATACTGATGCATCATAAAGTTCTGGAACGAAACCTTCGTCGATATTTCTTAATCCGTAAACAACTTCGCCATAACGTGGTTCTGCAGCAATGATTTGTACATCTGGATTTTTCTCACGCAAATACTTTCCAGCACCCATTAGCGTTCCTGTAGTACCCAAGCCGGCAACAAAGTGAGTAATTGTTGGAAGATCGGCAAAAATTTCTGGGCCAGTTCCTTGGTAGTGCGCAAGAGTATTTGCTGGGTTGCCGTATTGATACATAAATACCCATTCAGGGTTCTGGGCAGCTAACTCTTTTGCAACACGAACTGCTTCATTTGAACCACCAGCAGCAGGTGAAAAAATGATCTTTGAGCCCCACATTTCCAATAATTGTCGGCGCTCTATTGATGTGTTTTCTGGCATCACGCAAATTAATTTATAGCCGCGAGTCTTTGCCACCATTGCGAGGGAAATTCCGGTGTTGCCACTTGTTGGTTCAAGAATTGTTGCACCAGGTTTTAAAATTCCGTCTGCTTCTGCTTTTTCAATCATGGCAAGAGCAGCGCGATCTTTTATCGAACCCGTTGGATTGCGATCTTCCATCTTCGCCCACAGCCGAACATTTGGTGCAGGAGAAAGTTTTGGTAAACCAATAAGAGGTGTGTGGCCTACGGAACTTTCTAGAGAATCAAATCGAGCCACTGTTAGCCACCTGCAACTGCAGGCAGAACAGTAATTGAATCACCTGATTTAAGAGTTGCGTCTAGTCCACCGAGAAAGCGAACATCTTCATCGTTTACGTAAATGTTAATGAAGCGACGCAGTGCTCCATCTTCTAACAAACGTTCTGCCATACCTGGGTATTGGCGATCGAGATCTGAAATGACAGATTTAAGGTCCGCGCCATCAGCAGAGACAACCTTTGCATCCTTTGTGTAGGGACGCAAAATAGTTGGGATTCGAACTTCAATCGCTGCTGTAGTCATGTGCTTATTATTGCTAAAGCATGCGTCTTTCGCCAATTCAACAATACTTGAAGCGTTAATTCAGGATTGTTACGGGTTCTTCTGTGACCACACCATCGATTATTCGATAGGAACGAAATTCCGTTGCAGGTGCAATCTCTTCGCGTGTAGAAACCAGAACATAGTGCGCCCCAGGTTCTCCGGCATATGCAATGTCCGTGCGAGATGGATATGCCTCTGTTTCGGTGTGAGAGTGATAGATGACAACTATTTCTTCATCGTTGTCATCAACTTCACGATAAAGGGCTAATAAATCTTTTGGATCAAACTCATAAAACGTTGGTGAGTGCGCAGCGTTAATCATTGGCTTTAAGCGCGTCGGTGTATCGGCACCGAGTGGTCCAAGGATTACACCGCATGCTTCGTCTGGATATTCAGCGCGCGATTGTTCAAGGATTTGGTCAACCATTGCACGCGAAATTGTCAGAGACATATCAGGATTCTATTCCATCCATCAGCGCTTCAAGTAAATTCCCTTGCAGCCAGCCAAGCCAACTATAAACACCATAAACGCCGCGCATTGGATCATCTGGTGCTAATAACTCGAGATCTTCATGACTATTTTTTTCAACGTTGAGTCGAACACCTAGCGCAAGACGAATGTCATTGAGTCCACCCAGCCAAGCATTTGCCAATTCATGATTAAGTTCGATGCTGCCATCTTCGCTACTCATAAGCATTGTTCTAATTGACATAGCGTGTGCCTGTTTCTTGGTTCGCAATACCGATTCGGTATATCTACGAAACTCTGCAGCATCAACGCCATCTGCATAAGCATTTGGTAGCAAGCGAAGCAATACTTCGTCATCAGGCGGAGAGTCATGAACAGTTATTCCGACCATCGCAGCCAATGGATCTTGGTCGTGATGATCTACGCGTTCAGCCAGTAACTCGATGATTTGTTGGGAAAGATTTATGAGAACTTCTTTTTCTGAATCAGAAAACTGCGCAACGAATAACTCTTCCCCGTGACGAGTAAATCCGTGGCTCTGATTCATAGGGCTTGATCACCACGTTGCAGGGTTGCCCATAAGCCAAATTCATGAAGCCGCGCGACATCGTGTTCCATCTCTTCGCGAGTTCCTTCAGAAACAACAGCTTTACCTTCATTGTGAACCTTCATCATCAGTTCAGTTGCACGTTCACGTGAATAACCAAATAACTCCATGAAGACATATGTCACGTAATCCATGAGATTTACGGGGTCATCCCAAACTATTGTCACCCAAGGCCGATCCGAAGAAAAAATCGCATTGATTTCTTCTTCGATCTTTGACTTAGTTTTTACCATTACCTAATCACCACTGTGAATACTTCTGAATCTGCTTGATTCCATTGCGCGTCTTTGGCTACTCGCACCATGAACTTCGCAAATCCTTTTTGTTCTACTGTAGTTGAAATTGTAAATGCACCGTTAGCATCTGTTGAAATTGGCGTTCCAATTGGGACCCACTTACCAGCACGCTGTTGCAGTAATTGAACTGGTACTGCGCCTTGACGTGGTGCAAGTGTTCCAGTTATCTGCAGTGGTTGTGAGCGCATTGCAGATACAGGTGCACTTACAGAAATGCGTCGTGTAACAACAACAGAGATTTCATCTGAGATTGACTCAAGTCTTTCCCATGTCCCATCTGTTCGTGTGCGAATCATTGAACTCTTTGAAAGCAATAGTGGTAACGAAATAGTTCCATCCACACCAGTGGTGCGCGTTGCTATCTCACGCCATTGTGTTTCATTCGCTGATTTTGTTTCGATTCGCACTAGTAGATTATTAATAGGCAACTTATCTGGTAATGCAAATAAGGCCTTCAAACCGAATGGTGAACCAAATTCAAGAGGTGCAGCACCCTCGAGTGAGCCTGTAGTTGATTCGATGGTGCTAATTACTTGATCAGGTGCAATCGCAAGGGCGGCGCTCCTAATCGCTTGAGACGCTGCCACGTCTTCCATTCCGAAAGTCCATTGAGCAACTCCGCCGAGTCTGTATTTAGAGACAAAACCAATTCTTGAAGTAAAGCTACGCGCATCTTGATACCAAGCAGTGCGAGTTGCGGTGCAGGTTGTTGCTAAACCTGCTGCAGTTTGTCCGCTATAGGTCTTTGTGTATGTGAAGTTAACTTCACCTAGAGTTTCGTCATATGTAGGAACAACCCCATAACTCTGTGCAAGTGCTGCTGCATCTCTTAAAACGAAGGTCGCAGCTTTTGCTCCAACTCTTACAACGTTAGCAACTTCTCTTGGACACGTTCCTTCAACTTTCGTTACCCAATCTCGACCATAACCCGGAATACCCACGTACACCTTTGACGCGGGCATTATCGAAACTGCATATTTAATTGTTCGCTCGGTCCACGCTAATGGGCCGATTGGTCCAGGCCTAGAAACAGAGAAGTCATACGTCATGATTCGAAGTCGATCAATGAAAGGAGCAATCTCGGCCCATGCATAAACAAAGTAACCCTTCTGTGCACCTGCTGGGTCATACATGTAAGGGGTGGAAACAGATAACAATTTGTTCTTAGATTTAAGAATTCCGCTGAGCTCTTTTACGAATGCAACCCAATGTGGTTTCGTAGCACTCCATGTTGTGTTTTTATCCACGAATGCAAAACCTTCAAAGTCTAGATCAATGCCATCGTAGTTATACTTCATAACAAGATCCACGATTGCATTAACAACTTGTGTTCTAGAAACTGGATTAGCAAGAAGTCTTGATAAAACTAACTCACTTGTTCCATCAGTAATTGTTGGAATAATCGTAAATCCCGCACCTCGCAGAGTTGCAAGTGGTCTTTCAATCGGAACACTTGGATTAGCTGGCGCATATAAGTCGGTAACAACGGGAAGTTTTCTTGCTCCGTTATATTTCAATGTGTACCAAAATGGCATTACTTCACGAATAATGTCCACATTCGCTATGACTGCAGGAAGCGATCTGCTCATCGAATAATAAGGAATCCAGCCCGTTAAAACTTTTCGAGGTTGAGTAGTGGCGCTTACTTGTGGAGTGATTGCAACCAGGCTTGCTATTACTAAAAATAATGCGAGAAAAGGTCTCAGTTTTTTCATATCACTTTTCTTCAGGCGCTTCGCGCAATCCGTCATGAATCTCTTTGCACGCAGGACAGATTGGATATTTCTGTGGATCACGAGATGGAATCCATTTCTTACCACAGAGCGCTTTTACAGCTTTTCCAGTAACTGCTGATTCGACGATTTTCTCTTTTTTCACGTAGTGTGAAAATCGATCATGGCCACCATCGTCTTCTTCTAATTCTGGACGTGTGAGCAGATCCGTGTCGGTAGCAGTATCGCTTCCGCGTCTGAAAATACCCATGAGCACACCTTACCGTGAGGGTAGAATTCATCAGATGAAAGACTTATTGCGCACCGAACATTTAACTCGTGACGACGTTGAGTTGTTGCTAGAAACTGCTGCGCAATTCGCTGACAAGCCACTTCGCTCCAAAGATGCGTTGGCCCATAAGAG
>CAZNWM010000046.1:0-5069 GCA_964576975.1 uncultured Candidatus Planktophila sp. | reverse complement strand
CACTAACAACCTGAACTCTTGAACAAAGAGCGCGTACAGTTGTTAGGGCAGAAAAAGTTTCAATGCAGAGAAAGGTCATGATGTCGCCATTTGGTTTCACCCCAGATGATGGTTCAGAAGAGAACCCAAATGAAATGACCCCTGAACAACTGGCAGCCATGCTTGCGCAGATGCAGGAACAAGTAACAGAGCAATTCCAAAAATTAGGAATTAACCCTGCAGGTTTTATTAATCCATTTTCTGCTGGAACCGAATCTCTTCCCAAGTCGATTGTGCGCGACACCGCAAAGAAAATTATTGCGACCTCTGGATCCCTGCCTGTTGGCAATACAGATTTAACTGTTATTGCCCAAGCAAGTTCCATCGCTCAACTCTGGCTCAATGAAGCAACTGACTTTGCACCGATTACCAGTGCCACTCGGACCCTAAGCCGCTCCGATTGGATCGACTCTACGCTCGCTGGTTGGCAAGTAACCGTAGAACCCCTGGCAACTGGCTTAGCCGCTGCTGTCTCAGAACTAATGCAGCAGGCAATTAACGAAGGCGAATCTGGTGAGACTCCAATGCCTATCGAAACAATTGCCACGCTTCTTCGATCATTTATTAGTGCGTTAATCGCTACGCAATTAGGTCACTCTGTTGGAGCTCTCGCATCCTCTGTCACAGGAATTCACGACGTTGGACTTCCATTAATTGATCCTGCGGTGCCCGCATTAGTGCCTGAAAACATTGCGCTATGGTCACAAGATCTTGAAATTCCCAAGAGTGAAATAACCCTCTTCCACGCCATTCGCGAAGAAGCTGTTGCGCGTTTATTCGAAAGCAATCCTTGGTTGGTTTCATACATTCGCACTGCGATCTCTGAATACGGAAAAGGTATTCACATTGATATCGATGCGATTCAGCGCCAGGCACAAGAAGCCATGGAGTCAGGAAATATTGATCCAAATAATCCTGAGAGCTTTACTCTTGCAATTGGTGAAGGAATGTTTACTCCAGATGAGTCCCCAACACAGCGCGCTGCTCTTACAAAGTTAGAAACAGTCTTTGCTTTAATCGAAGGATGGACAGATGAAGTCACAACTCTTGCAGTCAGTGATCGACTTCCATCGATTGGAGCACTGCGCGAAACGTTTCGCCGTCGCCGTGCTACATCTGCACCAACGCAACAGCTCTTTAAATCGTTATTCGGTCTAGAAGTTTCACCGCGCATGTCACGTGAGGCCGCAAATTTCTGGAAAGTCATTCGTGAGCAGGATGGCGTCAGTGCACGAGACAAGATTTGGTCTTCGCTCTTGCCAACACCGGAAGATTTATTGAATCCGCAAAACTTTTTAAAGAGCACCGAAGTGCCCGATGACTTATCCAGTCTCTGATTCATTTCTTACATAGAAAAGCGAAGTCCCCGGGCGCACATTCTGTATCTGCCTTCCCCTTGCAGATATAGAACGGTTATCCGAGGACTTCGTAGTCGCAAAGTACGACAGAAGAGAGTCAGAATCAACTGAACACCACTTTGACAACACGACTTTTTTTGTTGTAATGCAAATATTTTTCGGCGTTTTATTGTGCTAATTCAAGGAGCTAAATCGCTTCAACGAGTACCTTTTCACTATGACCCTCAACCATTCCATTACACATTCACTCGGTAATGGCGATGATGAAGGCGAAATCACACTTCCGGGAATCTCAGAGGGGGAAATAGTCGTGCTGCGCTCTAAGCGGCGCAAGAAAAGTATCTCCGCATACCGCCAAGGTGGACGAATAATCGTTTCAATCCCTGCTCGCATGAGCAAAGCAGATGAGCGAAGCGTTGTGCCCGAGATGATTGCCAAAATTCGTGCCCAAGAAGCTGGTGAATCACCATCTGAAACGGTTTTGATGAATCGCGCCACTGAATTACTAGAACTCTATGCACCGGAAATTACTGCGCGACCGAAATCAATTAACTGGCGTGCAATGCGCGAGCGCTGGGGATCGTGCACATCCGTGGATGCAACGATTCGGATTTCAGATCGCCTCAAGGGGGCTCCGGCCTATGCCTTGGATTACGTCCTCTTCCATGAAGCGATCCATCTGCATTATTTTGATCACGGCCCAGAATTTAAGGCTGTCCTGGCTCGATTCCCCCAAGAGGAGCGTGCTGAGGCCTATCTCGAGGGCTTTGAGGCCGCTGAGAGGCGTTATATGCCTCCAAGTGTGCTTCCAGGGGCAGCAGTCCTTTAAAAAAACTTCACACAACCCCGCTTGATATCAGCACATTTGAGCGTGAGCGGGGGTATCGTCATGCTTGCACGCCTGCCCCTTAGTGGGAAAAAACCCATAGGCAAGCATGCGTCGAACGGAGGAAGAAAATGGCAGAGACATACAAAGGTGACGCTTACTGCGTTAAGTGCAAAGAGAAGCGTGAATTCGAGGGAACCGTAAAGGTCTCAGACTCTGGTCGTCGCATGGCACAGGGCATCTGCCCAGTATGTGGCACCAAGGTGAACCGCATCCTCGGTAAGGCTTAATACAAGCTTTAACACAGCACTTTTAAGAAATCCCCCGCACGGCAGAAATTGCCGCAGCGGGGGTTTTCTTTTTCTTGGTTATTCCATGTGACAGAGCGCAATTAATTCGGATGCTCATGCACAGACATTTAGGCGCTCGCAGGGGTCCCTAAGAAATAGCGCCATTGTGCGCAGATGAAAATACAGAGCCCAGAGAAAAAGAATGAAAAAACAGATACTCGTGAAATAGATTTGCTGCATATTCGCCCACGCCTTAAAAGAGGCGCCATTGTCCTGTCGCTAAGCGATTCACTCGTCGAAGGAAGTCGCGTATTCGTTGGGTGTAACGGATCTGGGGTTCAGTGTGAGGCTCTCGGAATTAGAACAATAATTGCAGCATTTGATGGCAAGCAGAGTGCACAGGAAATCGCAGAAGCGCTCGCAATTGATTGTGAGATTGTTAGCCAAGTAATTGGTCAACTACTTAGCGCTGGTCTCATTGATTATTTGGTAACACAAATTGTTGCACCTGGTCGATTCAAAGAACAAGATCAAAGTTCTGATGCTGGATATATTCAATTGCAATCCAAAATTACTCCAGAACTATCTGCAACAACTTGGATTGCAGGAGTCAATGATGGTGGAGTTGAAGTACTCACTAAACGCAGATTGGCACTGATTGAAATCTCTGGTGAAAACAGAGTCGCGACGCAGCTTTACGGAATCTTGTTAGCAAGTGGTGTGACGCAAACAAAAATGGCATCTGCTGCTAGGCGAGATCGGGCACGTATTGGCAATCAAGATATGTGCGCTGGCTTGCTTACAAGTAGTGATGTTGGTTCCAATTTTCAACATACACTCGAAGATAAGTCTCGGGAATTGGCACTCTTTCCAAGTAAAGATAAATCGAGTGCGGATGAAATTCCTGAAGTATTTCTCAAAGTTTTTATAGGAAACGGTCATGAAGCTCTGATTGCCCAAAGTATGAGCGAAGATGAAGTTCATTTACTTGTGTCTGCACCTGATGGCCCATCCATTGATATTGGTCCCCTAGTTGTTCCGGGCAAAAGTGCTTGTTCTCGTTGCATAACTCTTGCTAGAAGTGATCAACATCCGTTGTCTCGCGAAATAGATATCTTCAGAAGCACGCACACAGAACTTGAGATTCCTGTGACAGTTGCACATTTTGTTGCAGCGCAAATCGCTTCTGAAATTCTTAGATATATCGACACAAAGAAGTCGGCTTTGATCTCAACCCGGGTGCGCACCAACTATCTTGATGTATGTAATCCTCAACACATCCGTTTTGCACGCCACCCTTTATGCGGGTGTTCCTGGCGTTAACTCGCCCACACCAATGCTGTGCTAGCTGCGTCAAAGCGCTCTCAAGATGCTAATAAATCAATTTTCTCGCAGAATAAGCCCATGCCCGAAGACAAAGTTCGCGAAACAGAAATCCCTCGCTCTGGCGCTGTGCGCTCGGCGAAGATGGTTTCTATTCCACTCGGTCTTGCCGGACGCGGAGCAGTAGGTCTTGGTCGACAATTAGTTGGTCAATCTAGTTCTGTTGTACTTGCAGAGATTCAAGAAAAAACAGCAGAACAATTATTTAAAGTTCTTGGCGAACTAAAGGGTGGCGCCATGAAATTCGGTCAAGCGCTCTCTGTCTTTGAAGCCGCGCTTCCAGAAAACATTGCAAAGCCTTATCGCGAAACTCTTACAAAGTTACAAGAAGCCGCCCCACCACTTCCCACTCGCGTGGTTCATAAAGTTTTAGCAAAAGAACTCGGTGAAAACTGGCGAGATAACTTTGCAAGCTTTGAAGATAAAGCAACTGCGTCGGCTTCCATCGGTCAAGTTCACAAAGCAGTTTGGAAAGATGGACGCCAAGTTGCAGTAAAGATTCAATACCCAGGTGCTGCTGAAGCACTGATCGCAGATCTCAATCAGATTCAACGCTTCTCAAAGATTTTCCAATTAGTTTTACCTGGCCTTGATATGAAGCCACTACTTGAAGAACTACGTGCTCGCATCATCGAAGAAGTTGATTATCAATATGAAGCAGAGGCACAGACCACGTATGCGGCTGCATACGATGGCGATCCAGATATTGCGATTCCTAAAGTTGTTATGGCATCTGACAAGGTATTGGTCAGTGAATGGCTTGAAGGAAAACCGCTTTCACAAGTAATTAAGAACGGCACACAAGCAGAGCGCAATAACGCCGGAATCAAATTAGCGCGCTTTCACTTCACATCCCCAATTCGTGCAGGATTACTACACGCAGATCCACACCCAGGAAACTTCCGAGTTTTGGCGGATGGGCGTTTAGGTGTTCTCGATTTTGGCGCATGTAATCGCCTGCCAAATGGTTTTCCCGAACCATTTAAAAACCTGTTGAAAAACGCACTCGATGATGACGCACAAAAACTTTATGATGGATTCAAAAAAGATGGATTTATTCTTCCTGAAGTAAATGTTGATCCGAATATGGTTCTTGAATTCCTTGTTCCACTCGTCGAACCACTTCGCACAGAAACCTTTAAATACTCACGTGAATGGCTACGTGATCAAAGC
>CAZNWM010000045.1:0-5510 GCA_964576975.1 uncultured Candidatus Planktophila sp. | reverse complement strand
GCCCAGTGGCCTTTTGATGTACTTAAGCAAGAAGAAAGAATCACCGGAGTTGTTGGTCGCGCAGTATCTGCGCCGAGTAAATACGGCAAGCGTGTGGGCGTTGAAATACTTGCGCAATCACCACCAGTTGGAGATTTGAAGATGCCAGCTGTTGCTACGTATTACACGCGTTCAAGTGGCGCCGGAATCTTAAACATTGGCACCAGCGGTTGGGTCTGTGCGATTGAAAACAAGTGTCCAGGTGGGCCCACCGTTTCGATTACGACTAGACGCCAAGTTGCTGCGGTGACAGGTGCGATCTTTGAAGGAATTACGCGTGGGCCACTTGGTAAATGGCGCCCAGCAACAATTGATATTGCCCCGCAACCGTAAGAAATTGCGTATAGAGTCGCGCTCATAACTCGGGATGTAACGGGGAGGTTCGATGGGCGAAGACGAAGGCCAAGACGAGCTTGTAACTGAGGAAATGCTCTGGGACAGAATTCCAGAAGTAGATGGCGCAGAACGCGCAAGTACTTATTACGAACTTAGTGCCCGAATCTATGCTCGCGGACAATACGACGAAGCGCTCGCACTTGCCGAGACTGCTTGCGATATTTATTCAACACTCGGTGCCAATGCACCTTCAGAAGGTTTAGCACAAGCGTATTCAGCAATTGGTTATAACTTAAATCAATTAAAGCGCATGGATGAAGCAGCAACTGCAATGAGCAAAGCTGTCGAAATTTTGCGCGAGAACAAATCTCCTATTGCACTCGAACTTGCTTGCACATTGGGCGAGTGGTGGTACTCATCAAAGAATTATGAAAAAGTAATTTCAACAATGGAAGAGTGCGCACAAGAGCACCTCGTTGATGGAAATGAAATTGGCGCAGCAAATGATTTACATCTAATCGGTTGTGCATACCGCGATCTAAAAAAGTATGACGAAGCAATCGGATCTTTCCAAGAAGCGCGTGCGTTGTATAAGAGCAATAAAGAGGTAATTCATGTTGCTCGCTGCGATCAGAAGATTGCTTCATGCTATGTCGAACTCGGAAATGGTGATTCTGCGCTCGAATCAGCGCGTAAAGCACTCGATGTCTTTGAGACCGCACACGATCACTTGCGCGAAACCTTTGCTCTATTTGAATACGGAAAAGCTCAAGTCTTGCTCGGCAAATTAGAAGAAGGCTTAGATTCTTTGGACACTGTCTTGCAGACAGCGACGGAGGAAGATCCAAAGGACTTCGAATTCATCGTTGATATCGAATCTCGTATGGCATCTGTGATGCGCACCCTTGGTCGCACAGCAGAGGCTGATGAAGTTGAACGCCGTTTAGCTTCTGTGCGCGATGCGATGATTGAAGATACAAATAACGAAGACGAGCGCGCTTAAAAAAACTAGCGTGGCAGGTGCTGCAAAGCCCAGTGATACATCGCGATTGCGCCAGCAGCCGATGCGTTCATAGATCTTGTTGATCCGTACTGATTTATTTCATAAATAACTGGGCAGGCAGCAATTGCTTCTTCAGACATTCCGGCGCCTTCTTGGCCAAATAAGAGCACGCAAACTTCTGGCAATTGTGCGGATTCAAGTTGTTTAGATCCGGGCACGTTATCGATACCAATGATTGGCACATTGTTATCTGCGCACCACTTAGAAAAATCAGCAATTGTTGGGTGATGAATAACAGATAAATATCTATCTGTGACCATCGCACCGCGTTTGTTCCAATCGCGCTTACCAATGATATGAACTGCGGTTACGTTAAAGGCGTTCGCTGTTCTGACAATCGAGCCAATATTTAAATCATGCTGCCAATTTTCAATTGCAATATGTAACTTGTGACGCTTTGTATCAAGGTCAGCAACAATTGCTTCGACTTTCCAATAACGATAGTGATCTAAAACATTTCTGCGGTCACCATTTTCAAGAAGCTCAGGATCGAATTGCTCACCTGTTGGCCACGGCTGTGGGTGTGGGCCAACACCTACGACAGGAAAGAATTCTCCTGGTCCAATCGTGGCGGGTGGTATTGGTCTTTCCATGTACTCACTCTAAACTGAAACCATGGACCTCTCAATCATTCATACAATTGCTTACATCCTGCACATGCTTGGAATCCTTGGAGTATTAGTTTTATTGCTACTTCAGATATCCAAGAAGCCTCGCAAATTTAATCCTGGCATTCTTCACAGCGCAGCAACAGCGCTTCTAGCTGGTTTGATCATGGTCGGACTTCAGTATCCACTCAATGAAGAAAACCCTGCTGAATACCCGTTGTATGACAACACAAAGATTGCAGTCAAACTAGGAATTGTTCTGATTATTTTGGTACTTGGTTATCGCCAGAATAAGAAGTCAGTATTTACAACTGGAACATGGGCAACGCTGCTCGGATTAACGGTTGCAAATATCGTTATTGCATACGCCTGGTAACTGATCATTGATTAAACGTCTTCGCCCACTGGGCATATTGCTGGCCTGTGCGCTGGCATTTTCTGCTGCTCCGGCGCAGGCGTTAGACAAGATTGCACCAGCTTCTATTCCAACTGTTTTTCAATCTTTATCAGAATCTAAGTTCTTAGCTGATCCATCGATGATTTTGGTTGATACAACGACAGGTGAAGTTCTCTTTCAGCGCAACGCAAATGAAGGACGTAAGCCGGCATCCGTTATCAAGTTGCTCTCTGCAACAGCAGTACTTAGTTACATCGATGCGCAAACTGTTTTTAACACAGACATTTACACAGGTGTTGATCCAGGAACAATTGTGATTAACGGTCAATACGATCCGTGGATTTCAATGATTCATTCGCAGGCAGAAAGAATGGGTCGTACCTCTTTGCCACGTTTGGGATTTAACACAATTAGCAAATATGAAGAAGCAACAGGAAAGAAACCAAAACGACTAAAGATTTTGTATACGGGGCTATTTCCGCAAGATTTAGCGAACTACCAAGCATTTTTAAAAAAGCGTGGGGTGCGCACAACTGCGGAGAGAATTACACCTGATGAAGCAGTATCAAAAGCCGCTCTTCCACTTGTGCTCTCTGTTTCGCCAACTCTTGAAACAATGGTGAAGTGGACAACGCTTTGGAGCGATAACGTTCTTGCCGAAAGACTTGCTCGATTGGCAGCGGTCACATCAGGTGAATCCTTTAGTGCAAAAGGAATCGAAGCCACGTTTCATACAGTTCTAAATACTTTTGGAATTGATCCAGACAAGATTGAAGCAACCGATGGAAGCGGTTTATCACGACAGAACCGCGTTACTGCAAAAGCTATTGCTGATTTATTAATGAAGATTAGAAATGATCCAAAGTACGCATCGATCTATGCAGGTATGCCAATCGGTGGGGTTTCAGGAACGTTGCAAAATAGATTCTTAAGAACTGCCCCGCAGGCTGTTGGTCTTGTTCGTGGCAAAACTGGCACGCTTTCAGGCACAGTCAGCCTCGCGGGATACGTGGATTCTGAAGACCGACAATACGTTTTCGTAGCGATTGCAGATAAGATTCCGCGCAGGTTCAGCGCATCAGAGCGTGCTCGAGATACGTTAGATCGAATTCTTGGAAAGATTGCAGCACCAATTTTTCCAGAGTTAGTTCCAGTAGTAACTCCAGTACCTACTATTTAGAGAGTTGTTTCTCGTGTCAGCACATCCGCTCGATCCCCTATCGGCTGCAGAGCAAGAATCTATTGTTAAAGCTGCGCGTGCTGCTTGGAAATTAGATCACCGTCATCTTGTTGCGATGTTGCAATTACACGAACCAACAAAAGAGTTTTTGAACAAATACAAAGCTGGCGATTCTTTCCCACGCTTTGGTCGCATCACAATTTGGGATCAAGAAAGAGCAATGGTCTCAGAAGGCGTTATCTCTACAACGGGTGATGTGCAGAGTTTCAAAGATATTCCTGGTGCAAAGGCTCCGGTACTAGCAATCGAATCAGAGCGCGCAATTGAGATAGCGCGCAAAGATCAAAGAATTATTGATGCACTAAAGAATCGCGGAATTAATTCTCCGGATGATGTTCACATGGAAACCTGGCCAATTGGTGCCAAGATTCCTGATTACATCGATGATGGCCGCCGTGTTATTTGGACACCTATGTGGCACAAGCGCGATAAAGATGGAAACTTTTATGCGCACCCAATCAATGGTCTGCATGCAATCGTTGATATCGATAAGTTCGAAGTTGTTGGCATCGAAGATGACGAACAGACACCGATTCCACAAACACCGGGGCCATACCGTGCATCGCAACAAGAATCCCTAATTGAGTTAAAAGAGTTATCAATTCACCAACCAGAAGGTCCGTCTTTTAAGATCGATGGTTGGCGAATTGATTGGGAACGCTGGAACTTCCGTGTTGGCTTTGATCAACGCGAAGGTTTAGTTATTCACGATGTTCGCTTTAATGACAATGGCAACGAGCGCAAGATTGCGCACAGACTCTCTATTGCAGAACTTGTTATTCCATACGGAGATCCAAGCCAAGGCACTTATCGAAAGAATGCTTTTGATACTGGCGAATACGGCCTTGGAAACTTCACTAACTCACTGACACTTGGTTGCGATTGTTTAGGCGAAATTGTTTATCTTGACGTTGCAGTCACCGATGGTGACGGAAAAGTTCGCGACATCAAAAACGCTATTTGTATGCACGAAGAAGACTTCGGAATTCTGTGGAAGCACGTTGACATTGATGGACACCCTGAGGTTCGCCGCAGTCGTCGCTTTGTTATTTCTTCAATTGTCACCATCAATAACTATGAATATGGCTACTACTGGTACTTCTACCAAGATGGAAATATCGAATTCGAAGCAAAGCTCACAGGAATTGTTTTAACACTCGGAGATGATCCACATGCGGTTCATCCATCTGCCACAGAAATCGAACCTGGTTTATACGCGCCGTATCACCAACATGTTTTCTGTGCGCGTCTTGATTTAGATGTTGATGGACCAAATAACAGCGTCATCGAAGTTGATTCATTTGCACACCCAATGGGACCTAAGAACCCACATGGTGGAGCCTTTGAAACGAGTGAAACAGTGTTTAAAGATGAGAAGAGCGCGCAGCGCCTTTATGACTTAATGAAGTCTCGTTACTGGAAGATTGTTAATCCAAATAAGAAAAACCATATGGGCAAACCAGTTGGTTACAAACTTATAACTGGTGGCAACTCTTATCCATTGACTCTTCCAGAGTCTGTTTTGGGTAAGCGCGCCGGATTTATGTATCAACATCTTTGGGTTACAAAGAACACTGAAGAAGAGAGATATCCGGCTGGTGATTATCCATTCCAACATGAAGGTGGAGATGGATTACCTCGATGGACGCAAGCGAATCGATCAATTGAAAATACAGATGTTGTTATGTGGTACGTCTTTGGTCTTAATCACATTCCACGTATTGAAGATTGGCCAGTCATGCCAGTTGAAAGACTTGGCTTTACGTTAAAACCTATGGGATTCTTTAAGCGCACACCCGCAATGGATGTTGCACCGAACAAAGCAGT
>CAZNWM010000044.1:0-5968 GCA_964576975.1 uncultured Candidatus Planktophila sp. | reverse complement strand
GCTGGTTCGCGAACGAGGTTTGGATCAATATTGATTCCAGGTCCCATCGTTGTTGAAATTACTGCGCGCTTGATAAAGCGACCCTTTGAAGAGTTTGGCTTTGAGCGGTGTACTTCATCGAGAGCAGCTGCATAGTTTTCTGCAAGTTGTTCTGCAGTAAATGATGCCTTGCCAATAATGAAGTGAAGGTTTGAGTTCTTATCAATACGGAATTCAACTTTTCCGCCCTTGATGTCATTAACTGCCTTTGTTACATCTGTTGTAACTGTTCCGGTCTTTGGGTTTGGCATCAAGTTACGTGGTCCCAAAACTTTACCGAGACGACCGACCTTACCCATGAGATCTGGTGTTGCTACAACTGCATCGAAATCTAAACGACCCTTTGAAACTTCGTCGATGAGTTCGTCTCCACCAACAATGTCAGCACCAGCTGCACGTGCTTCATCAGCACGCTCTCCGTTTGCGAATACAAGAACGCGTGCAGTCTTACCAGTTCCGTGTGGAAGGTTTACTGTCGAACGAATTGCTTGGTCTGCTTTCTTTGGGTCAACACCAAGGCAGAGTGCAACATCAATAGTTGCGTCGTACTTTGTTGTTGATGTTTCGCGGACAAGTGTTACTGCCTCAAGCGGTGTGTAAAGACGATCTGCATCAATCTTCGCAGCCGCTGCGATGTACTTCTTTGAGCGCTTCATTTCATCCTTCTTTCTCTTATTTCTAAGAGTTAGTGGTTGTGGTTAGCGAACCAGCGAGGTTCTCCCACATCTCTTTCTCGGGGTGAGAAAGAGAAATTTATTTATCCGACAGTGATTCCCATTGAACGCGCTGTTCCAGCAATGATCTTGCTTGCTGCATCAATGTCGTTCGCGTTGAGATCTGCCATCTTTGTCTTTGCAATTTCCTGAACTTGAGCCATAGAAATATTTGCAACTTTGTTCTTGTGAGGAATAGCAGAACCTTTTTCGATTCCTGCTGCCTTCAAGATAAGACGTGAAGCTGGAGGAGTCTTTGTAATGAAGTCGAAAGAGCGATCTTCGTAAACAGTAATTTCTACTGGGATGATCTGACCCTTTTGTGATTCCGTCGCAGCGTTGTACGCCTTAACGAACTCCATGATGTTGACACCGTGCTGACCAAGGGCAGGACCTACTGGTGGAGCAGGTGTTGCCGCTCCAGCCTGGATCTGCAACTTGATGAATCCAGTTACCTTCTTCTTTGGTGCCATTTCTTTTCCTCTTTTTTCGTTTTATCGTTTTTTAGAACTTATGGAGATTAAATCTTTTGTACTTGGTTAAATGAAAGCTCAACCGGAGTTTCGCGTCCAAAGATTGAAACCAAAACCTTGAGCTTTGCCTGCTCTGGCATGATCTCTGAAATTGATGCAGGAAGTGTTGCGAATGGGCCATCCATAACGGTGACTGACTCGCCAACTTCGAAATCAACAACGCGAATATCTAGTTTGTCTGAAGCCTTCTTCGGACGTGGTGCCAAAATCTTTTCTACTTCATCAAGACTTAGTGGACTTGGGTTGTGCGCATTTCCAACGAATCCTGTTACGCCAGGAGTGTTGCGCACTGCAGACCAAGATTCATCTGTGAGATCAAGGCGGACTAGAACGTAGCCTGGATAAATATTGCGCTTTACTTGCTTGCGCTGGCCGTTCTTAATCTCCATAACTTCTTCTTCAGGAACTTCAATCTGGAAAATGTAATCTTCCATGTTCAGCGAAGCGATACGGTTTTGGAGGTTGCCCTTAACCTTCTTTTCATATCCTGCGTAAGAGTGAACTACGTACCAATCGCCAGGAGCTACGCGAAGTGCGCGACGGAATTCGGCGTTTGGATCATTCTCATCTGATTCGATGTCGCCATCTTCATCAGAACTTAATGCCACATCTGAATCTGTTGAAGCAACTGGTGCCGCAACTTCTTCGATTACTTCTTCAACCTGTGGAGTTGCAAGATCTGTTGCAGATGCTGCGAGCGCTGCTTCAAATGCATCTGGCTGCGCAGTATTTAAATTCTGATCATCGCTCATGATTTTTCCTTATCCAAAGACCCAGAAAACGATCTCTGTAAGTGCAAGATCAAAGATGGAAACAACGACGATGACGAATGAAACGAAAACCAAAACAACAGCTGTATAGGTTGTGAGTTGGTTACGTGTTGGCCAAACAACTTTACGAAGTTCGGAAACAATTTGACGATAGAAAAGTCCAAGGCGCGCAAAAGGACCGAGCTTCTCGGCTTCTGTTACTTCTTCAGTCATCTGCGTTCCTTTCTCTTCGTTACTAATTACTTCTTAACTTCTAAAACTGTGCAGGGCAGGAGGGACTCGAACCCCCAACCGGCCGCTTTGGAGACGGCAACTCTAGCCAATTGAGCTACTGCCCTTCGCGAGAGCATGGCGAAACCATAGGAAATACCAAATCCTCGTGAGCGTCGAATTGTAGAGGTACACATGCTCTTAGGTCTAACTCGCGCTTAGCCAAGCGGGCTTATAGGGCAGACTTAGCCTCATGAGCAGAATTTCGAGTCGAATCGCAGCAATTGCCGAATCAGCCACGCTTGCAGTTGATGCAAAAGCAAAAGCACTGAAGGCAGCTGGTCGTCCAGTAATTGGTTTTGGTGCAGGTGAACCTGATTTTCCAACTCCGGATTACATCGTTAGTGCTGCAGCGAGTGCATCGGCTGTTCCTGCAAATCACCGCTACACACCAACACCTGGTTTACCAGAATTGCGTGATGCAATTGTTGCTAAGACTAAGCGTGATTCGAATTATGAAATTACTGCAGATCAAGTACTTGTTACTAATGGCGGAAAACAATCTGTCTATCAGGCATTTGCAACGATTATTGATCCAGGCGATGAAGTAATTCTTCCATCACCATTTTGGACAACCTATCCAGAGTGCATCAAATTAGCTGGCGGAAAAGCTGTCGAAGTTTTTGCTGATGAATCTCAAAACTATTTGGTCACAGTTGAACAACTAGAAGCAGCACGCACGCCAAAGACGAAGGCGCTCCTGTTCTGTTCACCATCTAATCCAACTGGTTCTGTGTATTCACCAGATCAAGTAAAGGCAATTGGTGAATGGGCGCTAAAGAACAACGTCTGGATAATTGCTGACGAGATTTATGAACACCTCTTGTATGACGGTGCCAAAGCGCCCAGCATGCCAGTTGTAGTTCCAGGCCTTGCAGATTCAACAATTATTATCAATGGAGTTGCAAAAACATATGCAATGACTGGATGGCGTGTGGGTTGGATGATTGGGCCTAAAGATGTCATAAAGGCAGCTACCAATTTGCAATCACACCTCACATCAAATGTCTCCAACGTTTCACAACGCGCAGCAATAGCAGCCCTCACTGGTGATTTATCTGCGGTGCACAAGATGGGCGAAGCATTTGATCGTCGCCGTAAGTTAATCGTTGGTTTACTCAATGAGATTCCTGGTTTTGAATGCCCAATGCCAACTGGTGCGTTCTATGTTTATCCATCTGTTAAAGGCGCACTCGGCAAAACTATTCGTGGCAAAGTCGCAAAGACTTCTGCTGAATTAGCAACGATTATTCTGGATGAGGTCGAAGTTGCTGCTGTTCCTGGTGAAGCATTTGGTCCATCTGGTTATCTGCGATTCTCATACGCCCTTGGTGATGACGACATCGTTGAAGGCATTGGCCGCATCAAGAAGTTAATTACTGAAGGCTAAGTCCAACTAAGTTCACTTCTGGCTCTAAAGAAACATTGAAAGTTGTAAGAACTTTTTCTTGAGCCAACTTTGCAAGAGCTGCAATTTCAGATGCCTTTGCTCCGCCGCTATTTGTTAGAGCTAAAACATGTTTAGTAGAAATTCTTGCGCCACCGATTGATTGGCCTTTTGTTATTCCTGAGTGTTCGATTAACCATGCCGCAGATGTTTTAACGCGGCCATCTGCTTGTGGCCAGCGCGGTGCACCTGCCGGTAGTTTCGCAGCAACTTCTGGGCTAACGATTGGGTTTGTGAAAAAAGAACCAGCAGACCACGAATCACGATCATTTTCAGATAACAACATTCCTTTGCGCGCCCGAAGTTCGAGTACTTTTTCGCGGCACTCCTTCACAGAACTCTTTTCGCCAACAGAGATGCCGAGCGCGCTAGCTAATTCGGAATAAGTAATGGGAACCGTCATCTCGCCTACGCGTAATTGAAAAGCAACATCTAGAACTACATAGCGACCCGGATGTGCCTTGAAGTGTGAGTTGCGGTATGAAAACTCGCACTCTGCATTTGTAAAAGTTTTTAGCTCTTTTTTCTGACGATCATAAGTTCGCACTCGCGTAATGAATTCACTGACTTCGTGACCATATGCGCCGATGTTTTGAATTGGAGACGCTCCGACTGTGCCCGGAATTCCGCTAAGCGTTTCAAGCCCCGCAAATCCCCGTGAAATCGTCGTCTTTACGAATTCATCCCAGTTTTCGCCTGCTCCAATTGTGAGGGTTGCTCCACTGCACGCATCGACTTCTTCTTCGATTTTGTTATTGGAAATTCGGATAACTGTTCCGGAAAAACCTTCATCGCTAATCAAAAGATTTGTGCCACCGCCCATAATTAAAACAGGCGAATCCCCAGCACTTTCAATTGCGGCAATGATTTCTTTTTCACTAGAAACTTCTACAAATTTCTTGGCGGGACCACCCACACGAAGTGAGGTGTAATCCGATAAGTCAGCCATAGGTAAAGGTTACCGACGCGGACTAAGAATTGCTTCTTTGCCTCGGAAACGTTCGAGAATGCGGTCGTAATTCTTCTTTGATTGCACATCTCTGAAACTTTCTTCAGTGTCGTAATAACCATGATGGCGACCTTGTTCGAGTGGAAGATCCATCTGTAACAATCGGCCCGATGCGTGCTTAAGCCGCAGCGAAAACTCCATGTCTGCATTGCGATAATAGATTGCACGTGGATTAAAACCACCTGTTTGTAGTGCCGCATCTTTATCTAGCGCAAAGAAATATGAAAACAAAACATCGACTTCTCCCGGGCCTTTGTCATCGACTGTGCGCCATTGATCTTCAATATTGACCAATCCCCCGCGCCAGCCCACGGCCACAAATTCTTTTTTGTTTAGTTCTTGTACGACAGGAGCAATAGCATCTCCGGTAAAAGTTGTGGATGGATCCATGATCACTACATAAGGAGTCGCTGATATGCGAAGGAGCGCATTGGCACACTCGCCCCAACCAGGATCGCTATCTATCTGTATAACGTGAGTGTGCGAATCCACTATCGAAGATAAGTCATCAGCTGATTGAGTTGCCAGCACGACTATCTCGGCAGTGCTGTGGGCCTTAATTGAATTAACGCTTGTGATTGCATCTTCATGAAAACCATTAACAATGAGGGCGACGGTGATGGCTCGATCGCTCTTAGGTAAATTCTTCAACTTCTTGATATCGGTAACAACGTGTATTAAGGATTTTTCATGTAACTCAAAACCATCAGATACATCAACAATGTCAAAACCCTCTTGTGCGATCTGATCACGGAGTTGATCGGCCAAAGCGAAGTTCTTCTCTGCACGGGCTGCTTGTCGTGCGCGTCCGAGTTCGAATAAATGTTCGGGAGCGCTCATGTTATTTGTCCTTGCGAAGTTGCACCCGACTCAATCGGGATTGAGCATTAACGAGTTTCGCGGTGAAGTGTTGAAGATTTGCAACGAGGACAGAACTTCTTGAGTTCCATGCGGTCTGGATCGTTGCGGCGGTTTTTCTTTGTAATGTAATTACGTTCTTTGCAATCAACGCATGCCATGGTGATCTTTGGACGTACGTCCGCGCTCTTACTTGCCATGGTCTTACTCCTTCATCGATTGAGGGGCTCAGATTACCTGAGGCCCTTCGCGTTACGAAATTAACGCTTAACTGCTAGTAGCGGAGGCGGGATTTGAACCCACGACACAGCGATTATGAGCCGCTTGCT
>CAZNWM010000043.1:0-6187 GCA_964576975.1 uncultured Candidatus Planktophila sp. | reverse complement strand
CTAAAGCAGATGGTTCTCGTCAGTTATTGGTTCCTTCAATTAAAGGCTGCGAAAACTTAGACTTTGCGCAATTCTGGAATGCATACGAAGCAATGGTGGCCAAAGCACGCGCCGGCACACTTACTGTTGAAGATTTTGCGGGCACAACCGTTTCACTCACAAATCCAGGAACGCTCGGAACTGTGCACTCTGTACCGCGTTTGGTGCAAGGACAAGGCCTCATTGTTGGCGTTGGCGCACTTGATTATCCAGCTGAATTTTTAGGTGCAAGCGAAGAAACTTTGGCACGTTTAGCAATCAGTAAAGTTGTTACGCTAACAAGCACATACGATCACCGAATTATTCAAGGTGCGCAATCAGGTGATTTCCTCCGCCGTATTCACGAATTGTTACTTGGTGCCGAAAATTTCTATGAAGAAATCTTTGCTGCGATTCGAATTCCTTACGAACCAATTCGCTGGGCACAGGACTTTGAATTCTCCAAAGATGAAGAGATCAATAAGACTGCGCGCGTTCAGCAGTTAATTCATGCGTACCGCACACGCGGTCACATCATGGCTGATACGGACCCACTGGAGTATCGCCAACGTTCTCACCCAGATCTCGACATTGTTACCCATGGTCTAACTCTGTGGGATCTCGACCGCGAATTTGCAACAGGTGGATTTGGTGGAGAAAAGTTTATGAAGCTTCGCAAGATTCTTGGAATTTTGCGCGACTCTTATTGCCGCACAGTTGGAATTGAATATATGTATATTCAAAGTCCAGCAGAGCGTTTGTGGATTCAAGAGCGCGTCGAAGTTGGTGTGCAAACATTTCCGCGCGAAGAACAACTTCGTATCTTGCGCAAACTAAATAGCGCAGAAGCATTCGAAACTTTCTTGCAGACTAAATTCGTTGGACAAAAGCGTTTCTCACTTGAGGGCGGCGAATCAGTAATTCCAATTCTTGATGCTGTTATTTCAAGTGCTGCAGAGCGCGGACTTGATGAAGTTTGTATTGGTATGCCGCACCGCGGTCGCCTGAATGTCCTTGCGAATATTGCGGGCAAGTCATACGGACAAATTTTCCAAGAGTTTGAAGGACATTACAAAGAAAATGAAGTTCAGGGTTCGGGCGATGTGAAGTATCACTTAGGTACTGAAGGTGTATTCACTGCAGAATCAGGGGCAACAACAAAGATTTATTTGGCTGCAAATCCATCTCACTTGGAAGCCGCAAACCCAGTATTAGAGGGCATTGTGCGCGCCAAACAAGATCGTCTAAACATTAAGAACGCATACTCAGTACTTCCAATTCTTCTTCACGGTGACGCAGCTTTTGCTGGACAAGGTGTTGTTGCCGAAACATTCCAACTCTCACAATTAGCGGGATACCGAACAGGTGGAACAGTTCATATTGTTGTTAACAACCAAGTTGGATTTACAACATCGCCACATGCATCTCGCACATCTCGTTATTCAACAGATATGGCAAAGATTATTCAGGCACCTGTGTTCCACGTAAACGGTGATGATCCAGAAGCATGTGTACGCATTGCGCGTTTGGCATTTGAGTATCGTCAAGCATTTAACAAAGATGTTGTAATCGACATGGTTTGTTACCGTCGACGTGGTCACAACGAAGGTGACGAGCCATCATTCACACAACCATTGATGTACAAACTCATTGATTCAAAGCGCTCAACTCGTACTCTCTATACCGAAGCACTCATTGGTCGTGGCGATATTTCAGTCGAACAGGCCGATGAGTTATCTCGCGAGTACCAAGCACAACTCGAAGCAGTATTTGCTGAAGTTCATAACATCGAGCCAGAAGTTGATCCAAACTTTAAAGTACCAGTTGCAGCGAACCCAGAAACACTTGTCTCTAGTATCGATGAAGCAACTGCGCGCAAGATTGCATCAACACAAATTGCGGTGCCAGATGGATTTAATGTTCATCCAAAACTCTTGCCACAACTTCAAAAGCGCGTTGAAATGCTCAACGATGGAACTATCGATTGGTCAATGGGTGAAACACTTGCGTTCGGTTCGTTGCTTCTTGAAGGTCGACCAATTCGTTTAGCAGGACAAGATTCTCGTCGTGGAACATTTAGTAACCGTCACGCAGTAATCGTTGACAAAGAAAACGGAAATGAGTGGACACCACTTCGCGCACTCATTAGCGATGAAAGCCAATTCTTCGTAATTGATTCTTTGCTCTCTGAATACGCTGCTATGGGCTTTGAATATGGTTATTCAGTTGTCCGTGATGAAGCACTCGTAATGTGGGAAGCGCAGTTTGGTGACTTTGCCAATGGCGCACAAACAATTGTTGATGAATTTATTTCATCCGCCTTACAAAAATGGGGCGAGCGTTCTTCAATAGTTCTCTTATTGCCTCATGGTTATGAAGGACAGGGACCAGATCATTCATCGGCTCGCATCGAACGCTTCTTAGCTCTTTGCGCAGAAGGAAACATGACAGTCGCGCAACCATCAAATCCGGCATCCTATTTCCATCTGTTGAGATGGCATGCAAAGAATCCAATTCGTCGTCCAATGGTTGTCTTTACTCCTAAATCAATGTTGCGTCTTCGCGCCGCAGCATCGAAGTTACAAGATTTCACTAGTGGCCAATTCCGGAAGTTAATTCCAGATGACACAGTACAAAATGCAACGCGCGTTATCTTCTGTTCAGGTCGTGTCTATCACGATTTAGTTGCAGAACGTGCTGCTCGTAATGAAGATACAACTGCCATCATTCGCCTCGAACTTTTGTATCCACTACCTGCTAAGGAAATGGCTGCAGAAGCTGCAAAACATCCAAATGCAAATCTTTTGTGGGTACAAGATGAACCTGCTAACCAAGGACCTTGGCCATTTGTTGCACTACGTACCGCAGAACAATTTGGTGGCGAAGGATTTGGTGGGCGCACACTGCGTCGTGTTTCTCGTCGTGCAACTGCAAGTCCTGCAACAGGAAATCATCACTTGCATGAAGAAGAACAAAAGGCATTGTTAATGGAAGCTTTCACGCGCTAACGTTTATTAGTTTTGCCAATCTTGCTTGTTTTGCCTTTGTGATATCTGCCAATAACTTTTCCAATAATTTCTTCGCGTGCAACGTCGCCCCACTGACGTGAATCAGTGCTGGCATCTTTGTTATCACCGTGCACCGTTACAAATGCACCAGAGATACCGGCAATGCGCTTTATGAATAGCGAAGCTACTTCGGCCCCAGAATTTAAGGGGCGGCGCAGAACAATTAGTTGGCCGACCTGAATGCGTATATGCGGGGAGTACCAGACCAATAGCCAGTCCCCATCGTTAAAAGTTGGGGCCATTGAGTGCCCCGAAACTCTGACTGTGCCAAATCTGCTCACGAACAGTAGTCTTGCACATAGTTGTTTAGGTATTTTCGCGAAAAAGGCAGAGAAATAGCGCTCTTGAAGGAGAGAAACTAATGAAGTTGTTCCAACCAAAGACAGTTGTACTTGCACACTGCGATCTTCCTTGTGGAGTTTATGATCCAGCACAAGCAAAGATTGAAGCACTTTCAGTTAAGGCTTGCATGGAAAAGTACGCAGCTAGCAGCGATGCAGATTTCAAATCTCGCTCAGTTGCAATTAAAGAAGAGCGTTCACACCAAGTCAAGGAACACCTATGGGTTTTGTGGACTGACTACTTCAAGCCAAATCACTTTGAGGCATATCCTCAATTGCACACACTATTTAATGATGCAACAAAACTTGCCGGCGCAGCTGGCACAAAGGGTACAAATGATGTTGCAGTTGCAGATAAGTTGATCGCAAAGATTGACGAAATTGCAGAAATCTTCTGGGCAACTAAGAAGTAGTACTCGACTTTATTGACTGAGCAGCGGTTCGGGCGAGGAAAGATACTCGCTCAACCGCTGTTCTTTTTATTACAGCAGATGCAACAAGTCTTTCACCTTCATAGGCTTCACAAATAAATGTAATTTCGCGGCCATTTACCTCGGTGCAATTGGCTGAAGTTCGTAATTCGCCACCAATTGCAATTCCACCATGAAATTCAAGAGCAATAGAAGTTTCAACGGTTGATTCACCATTTTCTAAATGCTCTGCGATAGATGCAATTGCTGCACTCTGCATCGCATTAATAATCAGTGAATTAGCGAGCACCGGTAAATCACCAACACCAATTGCAACTGCAGTATCTCCTGGGCGAACAATCATCGTGGAAAAAGCTACTGCCCCAACGAGATCTTCTACAGGTACCAACATATGGATTATTTCTCTTCGTTCGGGAAGCGAAATTCCTCAGTGTGTTCAATATGAATTTCGCGAGATTCGATTGTGCCATCCTCATTGATTTCAATGGAGATTTCAGTCATTCGGAATTCACGGACAATATCCGGCGCGCTATTCATTGAAATGTTAAGCAGTTGTTGATGAATCTGTTCGTGCAGATCCTGCGGTGCGCGTTCGTTGCAGGATCTACGCAACACTGATTGCATGAGCGAGCGAACATTTCTTTCGTGTTCTATTTCTGCGGTGCACTGTGGACATGTTTGGACGTGTACTTCAATGTTTGCAATCTGGGCTGAATCAGAGAGTTCACCATCTACAAAGAGGATGACTGATTGAAGGACGTCTACACAATCATTGTGGTCAATGTTGCTCATGATGCGTCCTCCCCGTCTGCTTTTTTATCCTTCTTTGCGGTGGAATAGCCGAGCTCTTTTGCGTACTCAGTTAACTTTTCACGTAATTGCTTGCGACCGCGGTGCAATCGAGACATGACCGTTCCAGTTGGAACACCAGCGATGTCTGAAATTTCTTTGTATGAAAAACCTTCTACATCTGCCAAATAAACCGCGATCCGAAACTCTTCAGGAATTTCTTGAAGCGCACGTTTGATATCGCTATCGGGAAGATTTTCTAGCGCTTCTACTTCAGCAGATTTTCCTTGATCACTTGTGTGTGATGCAGCATCGGCTAGTTGCCAATCTTCTACTTCGCCAGCACTTAATTGTGGGCGACGTTGATCTTTTCTATAGGTGTTAATAAAAGTTGTTGTAAGGATTCGATAAAGCCAGGCTTTTAGATTTGTGCCAGGCTCGAATTGATGGAAAGAAGTAAATGCTTTTAAGTATGTGTCTTGGACTAAATCGCGCGCATCATCAGGATTTCGTGTGTAACGAAGTGCAGCTGCATATAACTGATCTGTGAACGCAAGAGCATCGCGCTCGAACCGATTGGTGCGATCGGCTGCGCTCTCTTTAACTAAATCAGTGGATGACATCGCCGTAAGGCTATCGCTTTGCCGTGCTCACGTGCATCGCGAAGCGCGCAAGGCAAGTCGCGTGCAGCGCCAGGAACGTGGCGGTATGGAGAAGCGCGTGAGTGTTGCCAAGCGCACTAGAACAGGGTTTCGGGTTCGCCCAAAGTAATCGGTTCAATAAGACGAGGGGAGTTATTGCGCACCAGATTTACTTCTGAAGAAACGGGGCGCGCGAACAAACCATCATCTGGTTGCGGGTTACTCATTAGCGAAATCAAAAGTTCGACATCGTGTTGTGATGGATCAAGCCATGCATCCCAACGATCTTGCGGCATCATCACTGGCATGCGGCTATGGATAGTTGCTAAATCACCAACTGCTTCGCGGGTAATAATTGCTGCACTCTGAATAATCTCGCCTTCCATGCTCTTCCATGTTGACCAAATTCCAGCAATTGGAAGTGAACGAGTTTTAGAAGATGAAATGTAAAAAGGTTGCTTCGGTGAGTATTTCCCAAGCGCCGTTGCCCATTCGTAATATCCATCTCCCGGAACTAAACATCGTTGCGTTCTAAATGCATTTCGAAAAGTTGGTTTTTCGTGAATAGATTCTGAGCGCGCATTAATTGCATGTGATTGAGATGCACGTGCTTCTGCCTCACTCTGATGCCAGTGCGCCATGATTCCCCACGATGCAATCGACAATTCTTTTTGCTCTGCAATAGTTTGGGAAGCGCGAACAATGTAAATCGGATTAGTCGGTGCGATATTCCAACTCATTGGCAACTCTTCGGCAGGGGTCTGCACACCAATGCCGAACTCTTCTGCCAGTTCGGAGGTGTTCAGGGATTGCGCATAACGGCCGCACATAGAGATACAGGTTATCGGTAGACTCATGCATATGTCTGATTCACAAAAGGATAATTCGCAGAGCGCCCA
>CAZNWM010000042.1:0-6248 GCA_964576975.1 uncultured Candidatus Planktophila sp. | reverse complement strand
TGATTGCAGTAACCGCATCTCTTAATCGTCAAAAAGGTGATCAAGATCCAAGCACGTGGTTGCCACCAGAAAACAAATGCACCTATGTTTCTAATTGGATCGCTATAAAAGTTCGCTATTCACTCACCGTTGATCCGGCTGAAGCCAACGCACTTACTTCACTGGTTGCCCAATGCAACATCACATCCATCACCGCATTCTCTATTCCCGCGTACGCTACAACTGCAGGAATTAATCCCATAACTCTTACATCTCCAACTTCAGCACCAACTCCTGTACCAACTGCAAAACCAAATGCAGTGCCAGAAGTAAACAAGATTGTTAAGTACTCAACGTGCGCAAAAGCAAAGGCAGCAGGAGTTACGCCTATCGTTCGCTCGAAAAATCAAAGCTTGTATAACCTCAATAGAGCACTAGACCGCGATAAAGATGGCGTCGCCTGCGAATAGCGGAGTTTTTTAAAGCCCCCGCCAACGGTTAAGATTGGGGTGTGGAACCACAGAAGATACTTCTTTATTACGGCTTTACGCCGATTCAAGACACTGCTGCTGTGCGCTTGTGGCAACACACTCTCTGTGAATCACTAGGACTTAAGGGTCGCATTCTTGTATCTCCACACGGTATCAACGGAACAGTGGGCGGAGATATGGAATCTCTTAAGAAGTATGTTGCGCGAACAAAAAAGTATCCAGGATTTAAGAAAATAGATTTCAAATGGTCAGAAGCAACTGGAAACGAATTCCCACGTTTAGCTGTTCGCGTTAAAGATGAACTTGTTGCCTTCGGAGATCCATCCGTGATTAAAGTTAATGAAGATGGCGTAGTTGGTGGCGGAAAACATCTCAAGCCATATGACGTTCAAAAACTCGTTGAAGAACGCGGCGATGAAGTTGTCTTCTTTGATGGCCGTAATGCATTTGAAGCCAAGATTGGAAAGTTTAAGAACGCAGTAATTCCTGATGTCACCACATCACGCGATTTCGTCGAAGAGATTAAAAGTGGAAAATATGATCACCTCAAGGACAAACCAGTAGTCACATATTGCACTGGGGGAATCCGCTGCGAAATCATCTCTGCCGTTATGGTCGACAATGGTTTTAAAGAGGTCTATCAAATTGAAGGCGGAATCGTTAAGTACGGTAAAAAGTATGGCGACAAAGGTTTGTGGGAAGGCTCTCTTTATACATTTGATGGTCGCATGGCAATTGATTTCTCACCTAAGGCCAAAGTCATCGGAGAGTGCGAAAGCTGTAATGCACCAACTAAACAGTTCTATAACTGCGCACGAAAAGCATGCCACGAATTGGTTTTGCTCTGCGAAGATTGCTCAAAGATTGATGTAAGCAAGAGCTGTATTCACGATAGCAATCGTGCTTACGACTCCGAAATGGTTGGCTAGTTTTTTTCTTCTACGATCTCTGTAGGCGCTCCATGCACATTCAAAACATCTGCTGGTTTCTGTGCTGAATTACCTAACTTATGGCCTTCGCCAGAGCGATTAACAGGACGCTCAGATTTATTGATTGCCGGAACAGTACCGAGCAATCCTTTCTGAAAGTCTTCAAAAGCCTGTAAAACTTCACGCTTAGTGTTCATAACAAATGGACCCATCCATGCAACGGGTTCCTTAATTGGTTGTCCGCCAAGAATAAACAGTTCTAATTCTGGTGAGCGACTTTCTTGTTGATTCGCAGCGCGAATAACCAGCGTATCTCCCTCACCAAAGACAGTGAGTTGTCCCATTTGAACTGGACGAGATTCTTCACCAACAAAACCATGTCCTGCCAATGTGTATACAAGTGCGTTGTAATCCTTGCGCCATGGCAAGCGAAGTTCGGCGCCTGGTTGAACAGTTGCATGCACCAACGTAATTGGAGTCTGTGTTGATCCAGGACCTTTATGTCCATCAATTTCGCCTGCAATCACACGGATAAGTGCACCGCCATCATGAGATGCAAGAAGTGCTACTTCACTTGCACGTAGATCTTGATATGCAGGTGGTGACCACTTCTTAGCAGCTGGAAGATTTACCCACAATTGAAAACCGTGGAATAAACCACCGCTCATAACTAATGTTTCTGGGGGAGTTTCAATGTGCAAAATTCCGGCACCAGCGGTCATCCATTGTGTGTCACCATTTTGAATTGTTCCGCCGCCACCATTGTTGTCATAGTGATCAAAGATTCCATCAATAATGTAAGTAACAGTTTCGAAACCGCGATGTGGATGCCATGGTGTTCCCTTTGGTTCACCTGGTGCATATTCAACTTCACCCATTTGATCTAAGTGAATGAATGGATCGAGTTCTGACATATCAACGCCGGCAAATGCACGACGTACAGGAAAGCCTTCGCCTTCAAAACCTTGTGGAGCTGTTGTAATGCTCTTTACTGAGCGCGCACGCGATCCTGGTGCCGCAGTAACGCGCGGAAGGATTGTTATATCGCTGACAGTAACTGCTGGCATTTCAACTCCTTATTTCGATAAGCCGAGAATAGTTGAACTTTCAACTACCTGCAACTTGAGAAATCAGAGGTTCTTAAGCGCGGAAACAACCTTTGTGAGCGAAGCCTTTGCATCTCCAAAGAGAAGCATCGTCTTTGGGTCATAGAGCAGCTCATTTTCGATACCAGCAAAACCTGGGCGCATCGAACGCTTTAAGAAAATAATGTTTGCAGCGTTAGCAACTTCAAGAATTGGCATTCCATAAATTGGCGCACCAGGAGAAGTTTTTGCCGCAGGATTAACCACGTCATTTGCACCAATAACAATTGCAACATCGGTTTGTGCAAACGTCGGGTTTACTTCTTCCATTTCAGCCAATTGGTCATATGGAACATTAGCTTCGGCAAGCAATACGTTCATATGTCCTGGCATGCGTCCCGCAACAGGGTGAATTCCGTATGCAACATCAATTCCCTTTGAAATCAACAGATCTGCTAACTCGCGAACTGTGTGCTGTGCTTGTGCAACAGCAAGTCCAAAGCCAGGAACGATAACTACACGACGTGCATAGTTAAGCAAGATTGCAACATCATCCGGTGAACCTGAACGAACAGGACGTTCATCTGCTGCGCCAGCTGCTTCTTGTGCTTTTGCAGTAAATGCACCAAAGAGTGTTCCAAAGAGTGAACGTCCCATTGCTTCAGCCATCATGCGAGTCAAGATAGTTCCAGATGCGCCAACGAGAGTTCCAGCAATAATCAGAAGTGTTGAATCTAGTACATAACCACTTGCTGCAACTGTTAGACCAGTAAATGCATTAAGTAATGAAATAACGATTGGAACATCTGCACCACCAACTGGAAGTACAAATAGAACACCGAATAGCAGCGATAGTGCAGCAAGAATTAAGAGTGGATTAGTACCGAGTTCGATAACCACCCACACTGATGTACCCAGTGTTGCTACAAGCGTTCCTGCGATAACGAATCGTCCGCCAGGAAAGACAACAGGGCGAGTAGTCATCAACTCTTGAAGCTTTAGGAATGTAACAATCGAGCCGCTAAATGAAACCCATCCCACAATCACGGTAAAGACGGTTGCAATAACTACTGGAGTACTGGCTGTATCGCCAAGATTTAAGTATTCAACAATTGCAACGAGTGCGGCAGCGCCACCACCAACACCATTAAAGAGAGCAACTAGTTGTGGCATCTGTGTCATCTGCACCTTGCGTGCAGCTGGCACACCAATGATCACACCAACAGCAATAGCGCCAAGAATCCACTCTAAATTGTTAAGCGGGAGAGACTCTCCTTCTTTGGAGTAAAAGAAGACGACGACTGTTGCAATTGTTGCTCCAATTGCGCCGATTATGTTTCCGCGACGAGCAGTCTTTGGAGTTGATAGACCCTTGAGCGCGAGGATAAAACAGACACCTGCAGCAAGACCAATCAAGCTATATACGAAATAACTCATTTGTTCTCACCGCCTTTCTTCGGCTTAAACATTTCGAGCATGCGATCGGTTACGACAAAACCACCAACCATGTTGATAGTGGCCAAGATGATTGCAGCTACCGATAGTCCTAATTCAAGATTAGTTTCGCTGTGATCGGCAACAATGATTGCGCCAACCAAAATCACACCATGAATAGCATTTGCACCGCTCATAAGCGGAGTGTGCAAAGTAGATGAAACTTTAGACACAACTTCAAATCCTACGAACACCGCAAGTACGAAGATCGAAATGATTGCAATCGGTTCCATTATTTTGCGCCTCCATTTCGCTTAGCTCCTGCATGAGTAACAGCTGCGCCATTAATGATTTCATCTTCAAAGTCGAGGTTTAACGCAAGCGCACTGCCTTCTGCAGCTGGCTTTGTAAGAAGAGTAAGAAGATTTACGACGTTGCGTGAGTACAAACTAGATGCGTGAAATGGCAGCTGACTTGGTACATCTTTGCCGCCCCAGATACGAACACCATTTTTTGTAACAACAATTTCACCTGGCTTAGAACCTTCAACGTTTCCGCCAGTTTCTGCAGCAAGATCAACGATGATTGTTCCTGGTCCCATTGCATCAACCATCGCTTGTGTCATTAACTGAGGTGCCTGTCGACCAGGCACAGCAGCAGTTGTGATGACAACGTGTGACTTAGCAATATATGGCGTTAACAGTTCACGTTGCTTTGCAGCGCGCTCTGGTGTCATCTCGCGTGCATAACCACCAGCACCTTCGAGTGCTTCCAATTCAAGATCAATAAATGTTGCGCCCATTGATTTAACTTCATCAGCAGAAGATGGTCGAACATCGTATGCCGAAACAACCGCGCCTAATCTGCGAGCGGTTGCAATGGCTTGCAGGCCAGCAACGCCAGCACCGAGCACGAGCACTTGTGCAGGTGTAACAGTTCCCGCTGCTGTCATTAATAATGGAAAGAATCGTGGAGACATTTCTGCGCCAACTAATACTGCGCGATAACCAGCACAGAGCGCCTGTGAAGTAAGTGCATCCATTGATTGTGCACGTGAAATACGTGGAACAAGCTCGAGTGAAAACGCAGTAACTCCGGCGCTAGCTGCTGCCTCAATTGAATCAACGGCAGTTACTGGAGATAGGAAAGAGATTGTGAGAGCACCCTTTTTAAGCGAAGACATCTGTGCGGGAGTAAGTGGTGAAACACTGAGAACTACATCGGCATCCTTTAAAACGTCACCATTTACTACGGATGCACCAGCGCTTTTGAAATCTTCATCGGTGGCTTGTGAATGTGTTCCAGCACCTGATTCGATAGAAACTTCATAACCCAATCGAGTTAATTTGTTAATGATGTCTGGAACGAGCGCTACGCGCTTTTCGCCCTCGCGGATTTCTTTAGGTACGGCTATTCGCATGAGGTAAACCTATTACTTTTATTTCCGAGAGGCTAGAGCGAACCCTTAAGTTCACCTCGTGTTAAGTGAAATAACAAGGATTGAATGGTGGTCCTGCGATGAAATGCTTCTCGCCAGATCACAGATTTAGGTCCATCAATCACAGATGCCATTACTTCTTCACCACGATGCGCAGGAAGACAGTGCATAAATATTGAATCCTTTGCACTCTTGTCCATCAATGCATCAGTGACGGCAAATGGGGCTAGCGCTGCAATTTTTTCGCTCTTCTCTGATTCAGGATCCCCCATCGACATCCATACATCGGTATACAAAACACTTGCATCTTTTGCAGCACTTTGTGCATCGTGTGTTACTTCAATAGTCGCACCACTCTTTGCTGCAATCTTCTGTGCAGTTGCAATTGCATCGGCACTTGGTGCCCATTTTCCTTCGGGCGTGGCAGCAACCACGTGGGCACCCATTATTGCTCCCATGATTAACCACGAATGAGCCATGTTGTTTCCATCGCCCAAATAAACAAACTTGCGACCTGAAACATCTTTGCCAAAAGTTTCGCGAATTGTTAACCAGTCAGCCAGTAGCTGAGTTGGATGGTCATCATCAGTGAGCGCATTGATAACCGGAATGGAAGCGTATTTTCCAAGTTCATCAACATCTGACTGGGCAAAAGTTCTAACGATTAACGCATCGCAATATCCGCTAAAGATCCTTGCGGTATCTGCGATGGATTCCCCGCGACCGAGTTGAAGATCTTCTCCGCGCAAAACAATTGGCGAACCACCCAAATGTGCGACAGCGGTTTGTGATGCAAGTCGCGTACGAGTCGATGGTTTAGTCATATAGATAGCCACACTCTTATGGGCCAACGCATCTTTGGAGCGAAGTGGCTTGTCAGCGAATTGCGCAG
>CAZNWM010000041.1:0-6294 GCA_964576975.1 uncultured Candidatus Planktophila sp. | reverse complement strand
AGTGCCGAACCAGATTTATCACTTGCAATTTGTGGTCGCGCGTTATCAATCCAATTCTTTAGTGCTTTCATCGCTGGAATTCCAATAGGAATTGATCGCTCTTTATTGCCTTTACCGAGTACGCGAATTGCCTGTCGCTCATAGTCAATATCTTCAAAATTAAGGCCACATAATTCGGCAACGCGCGCACCGCTTGCATACAAGATTTCTAACATCGCGCTATCGCGGATAGCCAGTGGTGAATCTTCCTCACCAGCGCGCATCGCCATTGACTCCATGACATTTCGAGCATCGTTGGCGTTTAAAACATCTGGCAAGACACGGTGGTGCTTCGGTGTGGCAAGTGTGATGCCAATATCTTTTGATAGATACCCATTTTTGTGGGCCCACTTAGTGAATAAACGAATAGTGACTGCTCGTCTGGATAACGTTGTTCGTGCTCCACCTTTTACTGAGATATTTGCAAGCCATGAACGTATATGAGAAACATCTAGGTCCTTTAAATCAGAAATTCCTAGAGCTTCTAGGTGAGTGAAAAAGCTTTCGAGATCTCCCACATAGGCACGGATAGTGTGAAGGGAGAGATCTCGTTTTGTATGTAAATTGTTTTCGAAAGCAACACGTACATCACTTAATGTATGTGTAGGCATAGGTACAGATTACTCGGGTTTACGTCCTTGACGCAGAAGACCAAAGGTCAGAGCATCTTCGAGTGCCATGGCGGATGCGGCGATGATGTTCTCGTGAACGCCAATCGTGTTCCATTCGCCTTTGCCATCACTGGTTTCGACAAGTACACGTGTAATCGCACCTGTTCCTAAGCGGCCTTCAAGAATACGCACTTTGTAATCAGTGAGTTCAAGAACTTCAAGTTCTGGATAAAATGCAATCAGTCCGGTGCGCAGGGCATTATCTATTGCGTTAACTGGACCATTTCCTGAACCGTTGCATGTGAATTCTTTTCCATTAGCTACAACACTAACTTCGGCCTTTGTTGTAATTCCATCTTTAGTTGTGCGCTCTGTCGTTGTTGCCCAGTGCTTGATTGTAAAAAACGAAGGACGCTTTCCTGAAACCTCTTCGAGCAATAAGAGTTCGAAAGAGGCATCAGCAGCTTCAAATGTAAATCCATGTGACTCTAGATCTTTTACTCGATCAACTACTCGGCCAATTAATTCACGGTCGCCACCTAAATCAACTCCAAGTTCGGCTGACTTTAATTCGATAGAAGCACGGCCTGCCATTTCTGAGACAAGCATGCGCATGTCGTTTCCAACGGATTCTGGATCTTCATGTTGGTACAAGGATGGATCAACCTTGATAGCACTTGCGTGCAACCCTGCCTTATGTGCGAAAGCAGAAATACCTACGTAAGGTTGACGAGCGCTAGAAGAAACATTTGTAACTTCTGCAACTGCATGCGAGATTCTAAATGCTTCTCGGAGGGCATCTTTTGGCAAGACCAACTGCTTCTTCTTTAGTTCTAGATTCGCAATAATCGTGACAAGGTCGGCATTACCGGTTCGCTCGCCGTAACCATTTAATGTGCCCTGGACATGAGTTGCACCTGCTGCGATAGCTGCCATTGAGTTTGCAACCGCACAACCAGTGTCATTGTGGCAATGGATTCCGAGGCGTGCATTGCTTGCCTGTAAAACGTCGTGAACAACTTGTGATAACTCATCTGGAAGCATTCCACCATTTGTATCGCACAGAGCAATTACATCTGCACCCGCTTGTGCTGCCACACGAACTACTTCGAGTGCGTACGCTTTATTGGAGCGGTAACCGTCAAAAAAGTGTTCTGCATCTAGAAAAACTCTTTGACCTTCTGCACGCAAGTGTTCAATGGAATCTTTAATCATCGCAAGATTTTCATCAAGCGTTGTCTTTAGTGCTAGATCAACGTGGCGATCAAATGATTTCGCAACCAATGTCACTGCTGGTGCGCCGCTATCGCGAAGTGCACCAAGAAGTGCATCGTCGGCAGCTTTCACATGTGGACGACGAGTTGCACCGAATGCCACGAAAGTAGCGTTCTTTAGTTTTAGTTCTTTCTTTGCGCGCTCAAAGAACTCAGTGTCTTTTGGGTTTGCACCAGGCCATCCACCTTCGATGAATCCAACGCCAAGATCATCTAGATGGCGGGCAATTGCTAACTTATCTTGAACAGATAAGTTCAACCCTTCTTGCTGCGCACCATCGCGCAGAGTGGTGTCGTAAATATGAAAGGAGTCATTAACTGGCATTAAAGAACCTTGCGCATCCACTTATGTGAATCTTGAACCGAACCATGCTGAATTCCCAAGAGATGGTTACGAATCTGCATTGTGATTTTTCCTGGTTGGCCATCACCTGTTACCCAGGTACCCATCGCGCTCTTTGCCATTCCAACTGGAGAAACAACTGCGGCGGTGCCACATGCAAAGATTTCTGTAATTTCACCAGATGCGACGCCGTCACGCCAATCATCAATACTCAACATAACTTCATCAGTTTTGTATCCAAGATCTTTAGCAACAGAGAGAATTGAGTCGCGAGTGATTCCTGGCAAAAGTGTTCCGGTTAACTTAGGTGTAATTACTGTTGCATCGGTGCCAGAGCCTTTAACGAAGTACAGGTTCATGCCACCCATTTCTTCGATCCATTTACGCTCTTTTGCGTCAATCCAAACAACTTGGTCGCAACCTTCTTTTGCTGCGGCTTTTTGTGCTACAAGAGATGCTGCGTAATTTCCACCGCACTTTGCTTCGCCAGTTCCACCTTGTGCAGCGCGTACATACTCTGTTGAAATCCAGACGCTAACAGCCTTTGAGGGATCAAAGTAAGCACCAGCTGGTGTAGCAATTAACATGTATAAAGCTTTATTTGATGGTCGAACACCTAGACCAACTTCGGTTGCAAACATAAATGGACGAATATAGAGCGATTCACCAACTTTATTTGGCACCCAACCAGCATCTTGCTTAACAAGAGTTTCAACAGTTTCGATAAATAACTCTTCTGGCATTTCAGGAAGCGCTAAGCGGTTTGCTGATTTTGCAAAGCGACGTGCATTTGCTTCGGGGCGAAACAAACCGATGCCACCATCTGGTTGGCGATACGCCTTCATTCCTTCAAAGATTTCTTGGCCATAGTGAAACACTGCTGTTGCAGGATCTAAAGAGATTGGGCCGTATGGCTTTAACTCTGGTTCAGACCAACCATCTTTTTCACTCCACTCGCACACAACCATGTGATCTGTGTAGTACTTACCAAAACCACCTTCGGCAACAAGTGCATCACGAGTTGCGGCATCTTTAGCATTTGGATTCAGTGAAATTTTCATGGATTTATAGCGCTGCTACGAGCGCATCTCCTACTTCACTTGTGCTGCGTTTCTTATCGCCACGAGATGCAAGATCTGCGGCAACAGCGCGTTGTACATCTCGAGCAGCATCGCTGAGTCCCAAATGTTCAAGCATCATGGCAACCGACATAACTGTGGCTGTTGGATCAGCAATATTCTTTCCAGCGATATCTGGTGCAGAACCGTGTACTGGCTCAAACATTGATGGGAACTTGCCAGTTGGATTGATGTTTCCAGAAGCCGCAAGACCAATACCTCCACAGATTGCAGCAGCAATATCGGTCAAGATATCTCCAAACAAATTATCTGTAACAACTACGTCAAAGCGTTCTGGATTAGTAACAAAGAACATAGAAGCAGCATCGACATGCAAATAATCCGTTGTAACCTGTGGAAACTCTTTGGCAACTTCATTAAATGTGCGAGTCCACAAACCGCCTGCGCGAGTTAAGACGTTGTTTTTATGAACCAAGGTAAGTTTCTTGCGATCGCGAAGCATTGCGCGACTAAATGCATCACGAATTACTCGCTCTGCACCGCGGCGGGTATTGAGGCTTTCCTCTGTTGCAATTTCAGCATCCGTTCCTTCTGCAAGAACTCCGCCAGCACCAACGTAAGGTCCTTCTGTACCTTCACGAACCACAATGAAATCAATTGGTTGTTTTGTTGCCAGTGGAGAAATGACACCAGGCATTAAACGTGCGGGACGTAAATTAATGTAATGATCAAAAGCGAATCGCAACTTCAACAACAAACCACGCTCTAGAACGCCGCTAGGAACAGTTGGGTCACCAACTGCGCCAAGGAGAATGACATCCGATTTAGCAATCTCGTTTAGAACTGAATCAGGCAACACTTCACCCGTTTTATGCCAATACCCAGCGCCTAATTCATATGCAGTCTTTGTAAAGGTCGCGCCGTATTTCTTTGCAACTGCATCTAATACTTTGATTCCTTCTGCAACTACTTCAGGCCCAATGCCATCACCAGCGATAACAGCTAAATTAAAATTCTTTGTCATGGTTTTTCCTTACGCATTCACAGCATCAGATACGGGTTCGCCAGCAAGAGCTTTGCGAACAGAGTGCGCAACATCAATTCCGGCACGCTCTTGTGCTTCATCAGTAGATGCACCTAGGTGCGGTGTTGCAACAACTTGATCGAGTGAGAACAACGGTGAATCCGTGCATGGTTCTGTGGCATACACATCGATACCTGCACCAGCGACGCGACCTTGTGTTATTGCCTTATGAAGAGCCTCTTCATCCAGGACTCCCCCGCGCGCAGCATTAACAATGTGCACCGTCGGTTTGACCTTGGATAAAGCTTCTTCGCCAATAAGATTTAGTGTTTCCTTCGTCTTTGGTAGATGAATTGTTATGAAATCTGATGTTTTTAATAATTCGTCTAGCTCGACAAGTTTTACGCCAAGTGCAGAAACTTTATCCGCGCTCAAATATGGATCGTAAGCAATTATGTTCATACCGAAAGCTTTCATACGGTGAGCAACTAATTGACCAATTTTTCCAAATCCAACTATGCCAAGAGTTTTCTCAAACAATTCTGTACCTGTGAATTTGGAGCGAGCCCATTTTCCAGATCGAAGAGATGAGTTCGCTGCAGGAATGTTTCGGGCACTAGCCAACATCAATGCAATCGCGTGCTCTGCCGCGCTGACAATATTTGATGTAGGTGCGTTGATAACCAAGACTTTTGCTGCAGTTGCTGCAGGAATATCCACGTTATCTAATCCAACTCCTGCTCGTGCAATAACTCGCAAACCTGCCGCAGCACTAATCGCTTCTGCATCCATCTTGGTTGCAGAGCGAATTAGTACAGCATCAACGCCTGATTTCAGTGCAGCGAGAAGTTCATCTCGATTTGCTCCGTCACAATGACGAATTTCGAAATCCGAACCAAGCACACCCAGTGTTGCTGGACTTAGTTCTTCAGCGATGAGTACGACAGGTTTAGCCACGCGCTGCCGTTCCCTCTTTGTAATCATCTTTATTTGACGCCTTAACCCAAGACATCATTTTGCGAAGTTCGCGTCCAACAGCTTCGATTGGATGTGATTCGCCCTTTGCACGCAATGTCTTAAATTCCTTTGCGCCATTTTCCTGATCATCGATGAAGCGCTTTGCAAACGCTCCACTTTGGATGTCAGCAAGAACAGCTTTCATGTTCTCTTTAACTCGTGGGTCAATAACGCGAGGACCAGATACGTAATCACCAAATTCGGCTGTGTCAGATACAGACCAGCGTTGTTTTGCGATTCCACCTTCGTACATCAAGTCAACAATTAACTTAAGTTCGTGTAGGCATTCAAAGTAAGCAACTTCTGGTTGGTATCCAGCTTCAACTAGTGTTTCAAAGCCGTACATAACTAGTTGTGATGCTCCACCGCAAAGTACTGATTGCTCACCGAACAAATCTGTTTCTGTCTCTTCGGTAAATGTTGTGAGAATTCCGCCTGCGCGAAGTCCACCGATTGCTTTTGCATATGAAAGCGTTAATGGCCATGCAGAACCTGTTGAATCTTGTTCAACGGCAACGATTACTGGAACACCACGACCAGCTTCGTATTCGCGACGTACAAGGTGACCAGGTCCCTTTGGTGCAACCATTGCAACATCTACTGATGTGCTTGGCTTGATGTAACCAAAGCGAATATTAAATCCGTGACCAAAGAAGAGAGCATCGCCTTCTTTAAGGTTAGGCAAGATTGATTCTGTATAAATGTGACGCTGCAAGTGATCCGGCGCCAAAATCATGATAACTGTTGCTTCCTTAACTGCTTCAGCAACGCTTGTTACTTTAAGGCCTTCGGCTTCTGCCTTTGCTCGTGAAGGTGAACCATCTTTTAGTCCAACTCGAACATCAACTCCACTGTCACGCAAATTTAGTGCGTGAGCATGACCTTGAGATCCGTAGCCAATGATCGC
>CAZNWM010000040.1:0-6495 GCA_964576975.1 uncultured Candidatus Planktophila sp. | reverse complement strand
GCGTTGGCGGCTTAACAGTTGCACGAGCAATACTTGATCAACTTCCAAATGAATCTACTCTTTATATTGGCGACACCGCGCGCGGACCATATGGGCCAAGGCCACTGGCACAAGTGAGAGAATTCGCATTAGAAACTTTAGATTTCCTCGTTGATCAAGGTGTTAAGGCACTTGTAATCGCCTGCAACACAGCAAGTGCTGCGATGTTACGTGATGCACGTGAAAGATATTCAGTTCCTGTCATCGAAGTTATTCAACCCGCAGTTCGTCGTGCGGTTGCTGCTACTAGATCAGGAAAAATCGGAGTTATTGGCACGCAAGCGACCATTGATTCAAAAGCGTACCTAGATGCATTTGCAGCAGCTCCTAATCTAAAGATCACATCTGTCGCATGTCCTTCATTTGTTGAATTCGTCGAGCGCGGAGAAACTTCTGGCCCAGAAATAACAGATGTAGCTCGTCAATACCTAAAGCCAGTCATTGATGCTGACATCGATACCTTGGTTTTAGGTTGCACTCACTATCCGCTGTTAACGGGTGTCATTTCATACGTGGTTGGCAACTCTGTTTCATTGGTTTCAAGCGCGGAAGAAACTGCTAAAGATTTGTATCGAGTCCTTGTTGAAAACAATTTGTTGCACTCCAGTACTAAAAATGCTGATCATCGATTCCTGGCAACTGGGGATGCAAAAGCATTTGAAACACTTGCACGTAGATTTCTCGGTCCAGAAGTTGGACGAGTTGAACACCAAAGCCTCTAACAAACGGAGATATACATGGCACGCAACGATGGACGCACCAACGATCAGCTCCGTGAAATCAAATTTACTCGCGGTTGGCTAGATCACGCCGAAGGTTCTGTACTCGTTGAGTTTGGAAAGACACGAGTACTTTGCGTTGCTTCATTTTCTCCAGGTGTCCCACGTTGGTTAAAAGATTCAGGCAAAGGCTGGGTAACTTCTGAATACTCAATGCTTCCACGCGCCACACATACTCGTTCTGATCGCGAAAGTGTTAAAGGAAAATTAGGTGGACGCACACAGGAAATCTCTCGATTAGTCGGTCGATCGCTACGTGCAATCGTTGACACAAAAGAACTTGGTGAAAACACAATTGTTATCGACTGCGATGTTTTACAAGCTGATGGTGGAACACGCACTGCAGCAATTACTGGCGCATACGTGGCGCTGGCTGATGCAATTGCATGGGCGAAAAAAGAAGGTCACATCAAGGCAACATCTAAGCCACTTGCAGATTCAGTTGCAGCAGTCAGCGTTGGAATCATTGATGGCGTTCCAATGCTCGATCTTTGCTATGAAGAAGATGTGCGTGCCGATACAGATATGAATGTTGTATGCAGCGGCGACGGAAGATTTATTGAAGTCCAAGGCACAGCAGAGGGTGTGCCATTTGATCGCGCGTTACTTAATCAACTTCTAGATCTAGCAGTTGATGGTTGCAAGAACTTAGCCGAAATGCAGAGTTCAGCGCTATCCAAATGAGTTCTCCAGTAACTTTGGTTTTAGCCACACGCAACCAAGGAAAAATCAGAGAGTTTCGCCGCATTCTTGATGCGATTTCTAATGGAGCAATCAATTTAGTTGGTTTAGAAGAATTTCCACATACAACTGAAGTTGAAGAAACAGGAAGCACATTTAAAGAAAACGCTTTACTAAAAGCCCGCAGTATTTGCACCGAAACAGGATTGCCGGCAATCGCAGATGACAGTGGTCTATGTGTTGACGCCCTCGATGGCGCACCAGGTATTTTTTCTGCAAGGTATGCCGGAAAACATGGGGATGACAAAGCAAACAATGCAAAGCTTTTGCGTGAACTAGAAAATGTTCCAGAGGATAAGAGAAGCGCTCACTTCACTTGTGCTGCGGCGCTCGTCCTTCCTGATGGAAGAGAGCATGTCAGCGAAGAAATCTTTGAAGGCTCGATTCTTTTGCAACCAATTGGAGATCAAGGATTTGGGTATGACCCCCTATTTAGACCACACGGGTTGGCAATCTCAACTGCGCAAATGAGCGCGGAAGAGAAGGATTTGATAAGTCACAGAGGTAAATCACTCCGTGCAATAGCACCTCACGTAATCAGTTTGCTGACCCCACTGGGGTAAACTTGTCTAGTCCGAGTGCGTGAAGTAAGTACGTACCGCTACCCAAGGAGTTCATGTGGCTGTTAAGAAAACTGCTAAGAAATCAGCAGCAAAGAAGAGTGCAAAGAAAGTTGCGAAGAAGTCTGTCGCTCGTAAGTCAACTGCAAAGAAAGTTGCAAAAAAGAGCACAGCTCGTAAATCTGCAGTTAAGAAGAGTGCCAAGAAATCTGCTGCACGTAAGACAACGAAGAAGTCTTCACGTCGTGCGACATCAGTTGATCGTCTTGTAGTTCCAGCTGTTCCAGTTGGTGGCGCTCGCGGTCGCGTTGATGTATCAACTGCACCAGCACCACGTGCTGCTGCAAAGTCAGTATCTTTTGATAACAAGCCAAAGCAAGGTGCGTCTAACCGCGTAGTTGCAATGGTTGTAGTTGGAATTGTTCTTCTAGCAATTCTTGTGTGGGCGCAATCAGGAAAAGATGGCGATGACACAGCTGCTCCAACAACACCATCTGCGACAGCCACAATGACTGAGGAACCAACAACTCCTGCAACAGAAGAACCAACAACCCCTGCAGAACCAGTTGGAACAGTTGAAGCGCCAAGTGCATTCGTTGCTATTCGTTCAGCAGATGGAATGAATCTTCGCTGGAAAGCTCCAATGGCAACAGAGGGCCTCACAGGATTCAACGTTGAACTCAAGCCAGCAGGTGGAGACTGGACAGTTGTTGCGACTACTGGTCCAACTGAGTTAACACACTCAGTAACACTTTCAAGTTCAGATAGTTGGACTCAGTTCCGAGTGACTAGCGTTTATTCAGATGGACAGACTGCATCTGCAAAAATCTTCGGACTTGCAGGTCAGTACAAGTAAATTATTAAATAAAAAAGCCCTCGCGTAACGCGGGGGCTTTTTTATTATTTAAGTTCAGAAAGAATTGCGTCAACGTAAACAGCGATTCCCGTTGGAACCAAGTGAACACCATCGGGTGCAAAGTACTCAGGGCGGCCTTCAGAAATTTTGTTCCAATCAACAATTCTCACATTTTGATACTTTGAAGCTACTTGCGCAATCAGGGAATTATTCTCATCTTTCCATCCACGAGGCACAGCTGTGTTTACAACAATTATCTGTGGTTGATCTTTTATAGCTTCAAAAATAGAAACAACTTCGGATTCAGTTAAACGATTGTTATTACCCATATTGACGATAATCGGAGCACCAGCCATGCGCGCTTTATCTTTATTGAGAACTTCAATAAGTTCTGGAGCTTGACGACCCACGTGAGCATTAATCAAACCGACATCACGTCGACCAGATAGTTCGTGCCTGATGCCGAGAATTACAGAGTCGCCAACAACCCATAAACCATCGGCTGGATTTGATATTTGAGTTTCAACCGAAGCTTCCGAAGTGATTTCTAATTTCAATTTAGCCAAATTACGATCACTTATGGCAATTGCATTTGCACTGACTAAAGATGTTGCCAAAAGAATAGAAAAAATAGAGAGCGCAACGGTGGTTTTCTGACGTACTCGCACCTTTTTTGTGCGGTACTTCATACCCCTAAACCAGGATTCGACGTACCCATTTCTAAATGGCAATTCAACCCAGCGAAGTGAGATATCGGCTAAGGCGAAAACAATTAAAACGCGCAGTGCGTATAGAGCCCAGCTTGCTCCGGCTAAATCAACACTTGGTCGTGTAACTTGAAAAACGATCCAGTGCCATAAGTAAATTGCGTATGAACGTTCGCCAATCCACAGCATGGCTTTGCCTTGCAAGAGTGGTGCAAATCGTGAAGCTGGGTGCACGATGGACATAATGATTGCGCAACCAAATATTCCAGCTAACGGAAATGCGATTTTGTAAAGAGTTGGATTGCTCTCGTTGATGAATAGAAAACACGCAAGTATTCCAAGGAATCCAAAAACACCTATGGCATCAATAACATCTTGAGCTCTTTTTGCGATATCTACTTTGAGATTCTGTGGAATCCAGTTAACGGCAAGTGCTGCACCCAGAAACAGACCAATACTGTGAGTATCAGTACCAAAGTAGACGTGACTAACGCTTTGTGAGGAGTTTGAATCAATTCTGAGAGATACCAAGAACAACGCAATGCCAGAACCAATTGCAATTATGAGAGCCGCAACCGGGATAACTTTGCGACCTAATTGGCGCAGAACTAAAAGAAGAATTAAAGGCCAAACCAGGTAGAACTGCGCTTCAACAGCTAGCGACCAGGTGTGCTGCAAGAGTGGGGGACGGCCAATGCTTTCGAAGTAATCCTGTTGTTCAAATACAAGCCACCAATTCATCATTCCAGAAAGAGCAAAAGGAGTATCAGTTAAGAGTCTTTTGATTGTGTCAGGAGCCCAGACTCCAATAAACAAAGTGGTTGCAACAATCATGAAAACAAGGGGTGGCAACAATCTACGTGCGCGAGACTTGTAAAACGCACGAAGATCTAATCCACCACTTCGCTGAATTGAATCCAAAAGCAATCGCGTGATTACGTAACCAGAAATAACAAAGAAAAGATCAACGCCGAGAAATCCGCCAGGTATCCATGAAACACCGAGGTGATAAAGCATTACCGCGATAACTGCGACAGCACGCAATCCATCGATTGCGGGAATGTATCTAATTCCGCGTTGAGCAGCCATAAGAATTACTTACGCTTTGCAGAACTCTTCTTTGCAACCTTTTTGGTCGACTTAGACTTAGGTGCATCAAGTGCTGCCTTTGTGCGTTGGCTCTGCACGCGAATTGGACCACGATTGATTACTGTGTCATCAGGATTGAGATTATCTAGGACACTCTTTTGAAGTTCCGCTAAACGATTAAAAGCAACTTCAAGTCGTGATCGAGATTGATGAATAGCATTTTCAGCTGCATCAAGTGATTGGGTTTGAATGCGATACAAGCGTTCTGCCTCTGAAATCACACTCGATAGCCACTGACGATAATTTGCAACCTCTGCTGTTGCGCCAGAAATAATGCGCTCTCCTTCGCGACGAGCAGCTTGTGCAAGTGATGCAACCTCACGCTTTTTATCTTCCATTGCGCGCTCTGCAGCATCTTCAGCATTTGCAATCATTTCTTCGGCTTCTGATTCGGCAGCTTGAATGTATTTACGCCCGCGAGATTCTGCACCAGAGAGAATAGATGCTGCTTTGTTTTGTGCTGCTTCTAACGCATCTTTTGCAGCGCGAGATGTTTCATTTACGAGTCGATCTGATGCAGCTTGCGCTCGAGCTTCACGCAATTGTGCTGACTTAATCATTGACATCGCTGTTTCAGTAGCAAGAATTTCGAACTCTTCTTTGCTCAAAGAAGTTATGTCGCGGCGGGAGCGAAGATCTGCAAGTTGTTGCTCTAATTCGCGAATGCGATCAACAGAACCAGGAGTTGCTGTTTCTTCTCCACTAAAACCAACCCAATTAAGGAAGCTCTTCTTCTCGCTCATTGTTTTCCTTGCTGCCGACGGATATTTTCCAGTGATTCTCTAGGGGCTTTAGATTAGAGCAGTTAGGGGTATCGGCAAAAGTCCCTGTGTGAGCCAAGGGGTTAGAAGGGGCAGTGAGCCCAAGTTGGATGAGCAGAGATTAGTTGCGGTAAATCGCTACAGAGACCGCCACGTATTGCGATATCCACGCCGCTAAAACAAAGATATGAAATAGCTCATGAAAGCCAAAGTACTTTGCGTATCTGCCAGGTTTTTTGAGCGCATAAAGAATTGCACCGACTGAATAGAAAAGACCCCCAATCAGAATTGGAAGCAAAACCCAGAGTCCACCCTCTTTATATAGCTGCGGCGTATAAATAACTGCAACCCAACCGAGTAACAAATAATTAGCAACATATAACCAACGAGGGGCACCAACCCAAAACACGCGCAGAGCAACTCCTATAAGTGCACCAATCCATACAACTGAAAGCAGTGTGATGCGATCACGACCTTCAAGAAGTGCTACTGCAAAAGGCGTGTATGAGCCGGCAATGAGTAAATTGATATTCGCATGATCCCAACGGCGCCAAATTATTTTCTTTTCTGGTGACCAAGGAACACGATGATAAATTGCTGAAACACTAAAGAGCATAATTGCTGTTATGGAATACAGGGCAACAGAGAATTTAAGTGAAGAGTTGCTAAGAATAAATAAAACCAACGAGGCGATTATTACTAGAGGTGTCGCACCGAGATGAAACCAACCACGAAGCTTTGGCGGTACTGCCACCGGAATTGTCATACGTGAACCCTATGGCCATTGGTTACAAGATAGTTAAAAACTAATGGTGCGGGAGGCGGGACTTGAACCCGCACGTCCGAAGACACAGGTTCCTAAGACCTGCGTGTCTGCCATTTCACCACTCCCGCAAAAGAGTG
>CAZNWM010000039.1:0-6768 GCA_964576975.1 uncultured Candidatus Planktophila sp. | reverse complement strand
GCTCGCGCTAATCTTGCGCCCTGTAAATACGTATGAAGGAGTTCAGCAATGGCTGCAACATGTGACGTCTGTAAAAAGGGTCCAAGCTTTGGTAACAACGTTTCTCACTCACAAGTGAAGACTCGTCGTCGCTGGAATCCAAACATTCAACGCGTTCGTACCCTTGTTGGTGGAACACCTAAGCGTCAAAACGTATGTACTTCATGCCTTAAGGCTGGAAAAGTTACTCGTTAATTAGTTTTGCTTAATTGAAATGGCGCCAGGATTCTGGCGCTTTTTTCATTTCCGTGAAAGTAACTCCACTTCCTGTTCGAACTTCGCCTACGCAAATTCCTGGAAGATTAAGTCCTGTTGCCAATAGGACGTGATCTTCACCCCCGCCTGAAATCAAATCCCACACATCGCAACCAATTGATTGAGCTACAGCAGCTAAATCTGTAAACCCTTCTGCCTTCTCGAATTTAGTAGAGTCAAATACGAGGTTTACACCAGATGCTTTACTGATTTGTTCTGCTTGAATAAACAAAGAATCACTAACATCACAAAGCGCATGCGCACTCTTGAAGCTGCGCATGAGTGCTGGGTTAAGTTCTGGAGATTTAAATTGTGACAAAGCACGAGCATGCGCTGGCGAATCTGAAGGTTTCCTGGAAAGAATTTCAAAACCTGCACGTGACCAACCAGGTAATGCGGAGAGATAAATCGAATCCCCAGCACGCGCCCCGGAACGAGTGATATGCGAAAGCGAACTTCCCACTGCGGTTATGGAGATCATGATCTTTTCTCCACGGGATAAATCGCCACCAACTACAACTGCATCAGATGCCGAGGCGGTATCTGCGATGCCTTGGGCTAATTCCTTAATCCATTGCATCTCTTCGTTGCCAGTAAGGGTTAATGCGACGACTAGATATTGTGGGTCAGCGCCCATTGCATAGATATCTGCAAGATTGGCTACTGTAATTTTGCTTCCAATTTGATAAGCCGTAGACCACTCGAGTTTGAAGTGAACATCTTCAATTGCCATATCCGTTGTGATTACTGAGTGTTGATCGGTTGCAACGACAGCAGCATCATCGCCGATGCCAACTAAGACGCGTGGGTCATTCTGATACAACGTCGAAAAGATTGAGGAGATCTCTGAAATAACCTGCTCCTCAGTGAATTTCATAGATAAAGAATACTCATTGCCCCGCAGAGACCTGATGCGATACTTTGTCCCCTCAACAGCAAAAGGAGTCGACCATGTCAGTACAGGCATACATTTTGATTCAAACTGAAGTTGGAAAAGCTTCTAGCGTTGCATCCGCTGTTTCAGCGATTTCTGGAGTGACACTCGCCGAAGGCGTAACTGGTCCTTACGATGTAATCATGCGCGCAGAAGCGCCAAGCATGGAAGATTTTGGTCGAATGATTTTGTCTAAAGTTCAGGGCGTTCCTGGCATTACAAGAACATTGACCTGCCCAGTTACTTACTAATTTTCTAGAACACCATTAGTTCTTAGTAACGCTGTTTTAATCAACTCTTCAATAATGCTTTCGTAACTCTTGCCTGTCGCTGCCCACATCTTTGGAAACACAGAGGTGGCTGTAAAACCAGGCATCGTATTGAGTTCGTTAATATAAATTTCACCACTTATTGCGTAGAAGAAATCCACACGTGCCAAACCTGAACAACCTAGAGCCTTGAACGCTTTAATTGCTTGCGTGCGAATTTCTTCGGCGACATCACTTGGGACGAGAGCCGGTAACTCTATTTTTGTCGCGCCATCTAGATACTTTGCTTGAAAATCATAGAACTCGAATTTCGGATCTATGGAAATAGAACCCACAACTGATGCTTCCGGTGATCCGTTGATTTCAAGGACTGCACACTCAACTTCTAACCCATGAATTGCTTTTTCTACTAGTGCTTTCGAATCAAAATTATGTGCTTCTTCAATAGCTGCAGCAAAATCTGTAGCTGATTTCACTTTGGTTGTGCCACGACTTGATCCACCTCTGGCAGGTTTCACAAAAAGTGGAAATTGCAGATCTGCTGCGCTTTTTTCAAACTCTGCGCGGCGTGACTTCCACTCGCTCTTCTTAACAACAAAGCCTGGAACTACAGCCATGCCATGCGATGCAAAAATTGGTTTTGCAAAAGATTTATCCATCGCTACAGCGCTAGCAAGAACTCCGCTGCCAACGTATGCAATATTGGCCATTTCGCAAAAGCCTTGAATTGTTCCATCTTCACCGTAAGGCCCGTGCAGCAAAGGAAAAATTACGTCCACGTTGAGTGATTTATTGTTAACGCTTAATCCATGAACATCTGCAACTACCGCTGGTGCATCTTCTGGAACTTGCGGTAAGACTCCCCCGCGAATTTCAAGTGGAAAATCCTCAGATACGTGAACCCATTTGCCATTTCGTGTGATTCCAATAAGAACGATGTCGAACTTGGATTTGTCTAGCGCCGCTAAAACTCCACCAGCTGAAACACATGAAATTTCATGTTCGCTAGAGCGGCCTCCAAAAACTATTGCAATCACTTTCTTGCTCATCGAATAAAGTTTTCTGCTTTTGTTGTAATTGCCATGAGTCGTTCAAGAGCTTGCTTGGGGGTAATTGTTCCTGCAACAACATCTGCAACAGCTTCAATAACTGGCACTTCAACCCCAACTCTGTGCGCTAATTCAACTACTGCACTGGAAGAGGCTACGCCCTCAACCGTTTTTGCCACATGTTCACGCGCATCATTCATAGAACCAGTACGACCAAGTGCCTCACCAAATGTTCTATTACGCGAGAGGGCCGAACCACAACTTGCCACAAGATCTCCCATTCCTGCTAAGCCAGCAGCACTGAGCGGATCTGCACCATGGGCGGCGCCAATGCGTGCAACTTCATTGAGCCCGCGAGTAATAAGCATTGCTTGAGTATTTTCACCAAAACCCATACCAATAGACATTCCAACTGCAAGAGCAATGATGCTTTTGATTGCACCAGCTAATTCGCATCCAACGACATCTGTTGATGTGTAAACACGATAATACGGAGTTGAGAATAGTTCTTGAACCTTGGTTGCAATCTCAGAAGTTGGAGCAGCGGCTACAGCACCTGCTGGTTGTCGCAGAATCAACTCATCCGCTAAATTCGGGCCAGTAATAATCGCATAATTCTTTGTGCCTAATACATCCACAATTACTTCGGTCATGCGCAAATCAGTTGTGAGTTCGATGCCCTTGAGAGTGCTCACAATGAGAGCATCTGATGGAATGAGGTTCTTCCACTCCGTAAGTGCTGCTCTCAAATTCTGGGCCGGAATTGCTAGAACAATGATTGAGGAGTGCGCAAACGCATGGCCAATGTTTTCAGTTGCCTTTAACTCATTCGGCAGAACATGATTACCTAAGTACTTTTTGTTCGTATGCGAACCATTAATTTCTTGCACCAGTTCCGGACTGCGACCCCACAGCAGCACGTCATTTCCACAATCGGCTAAGACTTGGGCCATTGTGGTGCCCCAGGCGCCCGCACCTAAAACGGTAACTTTACTCATCAACGTTTTTTCTTAAAGTTTCCGGTGCGCGGCAAATCTGATGTATGCGGATCAAATATTTGCGCTGGTCTTTTCTCGCCACGTATATCTTCGAGCATTGTTGTCATTACATCCATAACATGAGCTGTCGCTTGTGCAAGTGCAATGGGATCGTTTTGTTTTCCATACCAAGGTGACATATCAATTGGTTTTCCTGCACGAAGAGTTATCTTCGAACGTTTCCAGATTCGTGGCAATTTACTGTAGGGCGGCAGTACATCACCAATGCCCCATGCAGCTACGGGAACAATCGGTAATTGTGTAATTATTGCCAAGCGAGCTGCTCCAGTTTTTGCAACCATCGGCCATAATCTTTGATCACGGGTAAGTGTTCCCTCAGGATAAATTCCAATCAGATGCCCAGCCTTTAACGCAGCAACTGCGTGATCTAAAGCTTTACTTGCATGAGTCGATTCTCGGTCAACTGGAATTTGACCTGCTGCAAGCAAAATACGTCCGATGATTGGAACATCAAATACTGATCGCTTGCCAATAAATCGTGGCGCCCGACCATTTTTAAATAAGAATTGTGCGAAGAAAAGCACATCGGCGTATGAAAGATGATTACTGACAACAATTGCTGGGCCGCTCTGCGGAATGTTTTCGGCACCTTGCCATGTTCGTCTTGTTATCGCATTGAGCAGCGGAATTAGAATCTTGCTACAGAAATCAAAGGTTGGATTTGTTCCTAGCGGTTTGCCTGTCGGCGCAGCGTATGTAATCTGCTCGCTTTGCATAGTCCTAATCTAATAGCAAAAGCGCGGGACCACCGTGTTGGTGAGCCCGCGCTTTTGTAAAAAAGCTAATTATTTACGCTTCTTAGCCTTCTTTGTTGACTTCTTTGCAACTTTCTTGGCGCTCTTCTTAGCCTTCTTCTTTGGAGCTGCCTTCTTTGCTGACTTCTTAGCTGCCTTCTTTGGAGCAGCTTTCGCTACTGCCTTTGGCTCGATCTTTGGAGCTGGTCCAAGTTTACGTTCGCCAGAAATAACTTCCTTGAGTCCCTTTGCAGGAAGGAAGCGAGCCTTCTTTGAAGCCTTGATCTTGATTGTTTCGCCAGTAAATGGGTTACGACCCATACGAGCTTTGCGATCAACTTTCTTAAACTTTCCAAAATCATTGATCATGACATCTTCGCCACGTGACATTGCACGAACGATTGTGTCAAAAACAACGTCTACAGCGTGAGCTGCTTCCTTCTTGCTGTCGTTGAAGTGTGGGGCCAACGCGGCAATGAATTGGGCCTTATTCATCAAAATCCCCTTAGTTTTACGCTTAAAAGTTAAGCAATTGCTTAACGCGTATAAAACTTAACTCGCATGAAGGGGTGAGTCCAACATGTAATGAGGCGTGTCGCATTATTTTATTTTGCTGTAAACGCTAAAAAAACCACTTTTTACGCGTAGAAATCTCTAAAGTTTTAGTTGAGAGTTTTTCGTGATCTACTCACCCATTACGAAAATGAGCCTAAAAATGCTTACTTTTGAGGGTTTATTTCAAAATTGGGAGAGTTTTAGGTTTGTATTCTGCGCGAGTTTTTTCAAAAGAGTCAATGGAATCAGTTTGTTTCAGTGTTAATCCGATGTCATCTAGACCCTCCATTAAGCGCCAGCGGGTGTAGTCATCGATTGCAAAATTTAAAAGTGTCGAATCGTAAGAAACCGTGCGAGTTTCTAGATCCACGGTGATTTCAGTCTCTGGTTTGCTTTCAATGGCGCTCCAGAGCGCTTCTACTTCTTCCTGGGAAACAATGATGGTTAACAAGCCACCCTTGAGTGAGTTGCCTCGGAAAATATCTGCAAAACGAGATGAGATAACAGCCTTAAAACCATAGTTCTGAAGCGCCCATACAGCGTGTTCACGTGATGAGCCAGTGCCAAAATCGGCACCGGCAACCAAAACAGTGCCTTTTTTAAACGCTTCTTGGTTGAGCACAAAATCGGGGTCGTTGCGCCATGCAGCGAATAGGCCATCTTCAAAACCGCTGCGAGTAACTCTCTTGAGGTACACGGCTGGAATTATCTGATCTGTATCCACATTGCTGCGGCGAAGTGGAACACCGGTTCCAGTGTGCTTAATGAATTTTTCCATTGTCTGTATCCCTTACAAATCCGCTGGCGATGAAAGAGTTCCACGAAGAGCTGTTGCTGCTGCTACAAGTGGGCTAACCAAGTGTGTCCGTCCGCCCTTTCCTTGGCGTCCTTCAAAGTTTCTATTCGATGTTGATGCACTTCGCTCACCTACTGCGAGTTGATCTGGATTCATACCAAGGCACATAGAACATCCTGCGCTTCGCCATTCGGCTCCTGCATCGAGGAAAACTTTATCCAAGCCTTCTGATTCAGCTTGCAGACGAACTCGCGCAGATCCTGGAACGACAAGCATGCGAAGTGATGAAGAGATTTTCTTTCCCTTGAGAATTTCGGCTGCCGAACGAAGATCTTCAATCCGGCCATTTGTACAAGAGCCCAAGAAAACAGTATCGATAGCTATTTTCTTTAGTGGAGTTCCTGCGGTTAGGCCCATGTAAGTAAGGGCTCGCTCAGCTGCTCCACGTTCTTCCGCGTCAGTAATTTCTGCCGGGTTTGGAACTGATGCATTGAGAGGCAAACCTTGTCCTGGGTTTGTTCCCCAAGTAACAAATGGTTCTAGTTCATTGGCATCAAGATTGATTTCAACATCGAACTTTGCATCTGCATCGCTATAAAGAGTGCTCCAATAAGCAACAGCTGCATCAAAATCCTTTGGTGCATGTGGCTTACCCTTGATGTATTCAAATGTCTTTTCATCTGGGGCGATTAATCCTGCACGCGCGCCGGCTTCAATGGACATATTGCATACAGTCATGCGAGCTTCCATGGAGAGCGCACGAATTGCAGAACCGCGATATTCCAAAACATATCCCTGGCCGCCGCCTGTGCCAATTTTTGCAATGATTGCCAAAATAATATCTTTCGAAGTTACTCCTGGCTTGAGGAAACCTTCAACGTTAATTGCCATAGTTTTTGGGCGAATCAATGGAAGTGTCTGCGTTGCTAATACGTGTTCAACTTCGCTTGTTCCAATTCCGAAAGCAAGTGCTCCAAAAGCGCCATGTGTGGATGTATGTGAATCGCCACAAACAATTGTCATTCCTGGTTGAGTCAATCCGAGCTGCGGTCCAACCACGTGAACAATTCCTTGCTCAG
>CAZNWM010000038.1:0-7157 GCA_964576975.1 uncultured Candidatus Planktophila sp. | reverse complement strand
GACCAAAGTGTCCAATCGAATCTCGTCCATATCCACCAGGACAACATGGTCGTGGCCGTGCCAAGGAATCTGAGTACCTATTACAGATGCGCGAAAAACAAAAGTGCGCACGTATTTACGGTGTTCTTGAAAAGCAATTCCGTGGATATTACGAAGAAGCAAACCGTAAGCAAGGCAAGACTGGTGAAAACCTTCTTGTACTTCTTGAAACACGTCTAGATAACGTCGTCTTCCGCGCAGGTTTTGCAAAGAGCCGCGACATGGCACGTCAACTAGTTCGTCACGGACACTTCATTGTTAATGGCAAGAAGGTAAACATTCCTTCATATCGCGTCGGAGCGATGGACATCATTGATGTTCTTCCTAAGTCACTCGATCTCACACCATTTATCGTGGCAAGTGCTGAACTTGGTGAGAAAGCTGTTCCAGCATGGATGGAGGTTGTTGGTTCGCAAATGCGCATCATCATTCACTCAGTTCCTGCTCGCGCAGTAATCGACACTCAAATTCAAGAGCAGTTGATCGTTGAACTTTATTCCAAGTAATTTTTAAAAGTTTAATGACCCCCCTGGTCATTAAACATCCGCACGACAGCAGTACCAAACAGGAGATCAAATAGAGGTTCTCCGAGAGAAGAAAGAGGAGCAACAGTGCTAATTGCACAACGTCCCACCCTCAGTGAAGAAGTAGTATCCGAAAACCGTTCACGATTCATTATTGAACCGCTAGAACCAGGTTTTGGTTACACCCTCGGTAACAGCATGCGCCGTACATTGCTTTCATCTATTCCAGGTGCAGCAGTGACAAGCATTCGTGTTGCTGGAGCACTCCACGAGTTCACAACTCTTGAAGGTGTAAAAGAAGATCTCACAGATATTGTTTTGAATATCAAGAACCTTGTTCTTTCATCAGATAACGATGAGCCAAGCGTTCTCTACATTCGCAAATCAGGTGCTGGATCAGTTACTGGAGCAGATATTGCTGTGCCAACAGGCGTTGCAGTTCACAACCCAGAACTACACCTTGCAACTCTTAATGGAAAAGCTAACCTCGAAATCGAACTCACAGTAGAGCGCGGTCGCGGTTACGTAACTGCTGTTCAGAACAAGCAAGCAGGAGCAGAAATTGGTCGCATTCCTGTTGACTCAATTTATTCACCAGTACTAAAGGTCACTTACAAGGTTGAAGCAACTCGCGTTGAACAGCGCACAGACTTCGATCGTCTTGTTGTTGATGTCGAAACAAAGCCATCAATGAAGCCACGTGATGCTGTTGCATCAGCTGGTAAGACTCTTGTTGAACTCTTTGGTCTTGCTCGCGAACTTAATGTTGATGCAGAAGGAATTGAAATGGGGCCATCCGTAATGGATGCAGCTCTAGCTGCAGACCTTGCTCTTCCAATTGAAGACCTTGATCTCACAGTACGTTCATACAACTGCTTAAAGCGTGAAGGTATTCACACTGTCGGTGAACTCGTTAACCGTTCAGAAGCTGACCTTCTAGATATCCGTAACTTTGGTTCAAAGTCCATCGATGAGGTCAAGGCAAAGCTTGTCTCAATGGGAATGTCACTTAAGGACAGCCCAGCTGGATTTGATCCAACGAAGCACCAAAACTACAACGCATCAGTCGATGATGATTTCGTCGATGCAGATCAGGCCTAGGAGAAATAACTCATGCCAAAACCAACTAAAGGTCCTCGTCTGGGCAGTGGCCCATCACACGAGCGTCTAATCCTAGGAACACTTGCAGAGCAATTGTTCGAGCACGGAAAGATCACAACTACAGAAGCAAAGGCGAAGCGTCTTCGTCCCCTTGCTGAAAAGTTAATTACCTTTGCAAAAAAGGGTGACCTCGCAGCTCGTCGCCAAGTAATGGCAACAATTGCAAACAAGGGCGTTGTACATACTTTGTTTACTGAAATTGGTCCACGCTTTGTTGCACGCAATGGTGGATATACACGTATTACAAAGATCGGACCACGTAAGGGTGACAACGCTCCTATGGCGGTTATCGAAGTATTAACTGAGAAAGATAAATAAGCACTAGCTTTCTTTACTCTTATGACAGAACCCACTCTCTATCCCGAGAGTGGGTTTCGTCGTTTACGGATAGATCTTGCATACGATGGAACAAATTTTGCGGGATGGGCAAAGCAACCCGATCGCCGCACAGTTCAAGAGTGCATAGAAGAGGCGCTCGCAAAAATATCTCGTATTTCTCCAGAAACAATTGTTGCCGGGCGCACTGATGCTGGTGTTCATGCAACAGGTCAAGTTATTCATGTGGATCTTCCCGAGAGCGTTGCATTAGATGATTTGGTTTATAAGCTCAATCGAATTTTGGATCAAGATGTTCGAATCAATAAAATCTCAATCGCTCCTGAAGCATTTCATGCACGCTTTTCAGCACTTCGTAGGTACTACAGGTACAAAATTTTGGACGATAACAAAGTCTTAGATCCGTTAGCCCGTTTAGATGTTGAGACCTGGTATCGACCACTTGATCTTGAGGTTATGAATAAAACAAGTGCTCTGCTCTTGGGAGAACATGATTTTGCAGCCTTCTGTAAGTACCGTGAAGGTGCAACGACAATTCGAACCCTAGAAAAATACGAATGGAAACGCAGCCCCGAAGGCTTTCTTGTCGCAGACATTGTTGCTGATGCATTTTGTTATTCAATGGTGCGCAACCTTGTTGGCGCAGTTGTCTGTGTTGCAGATGGACGCTTTGATCCAGAGTGGATTGTCGGTGTTTTAAACAATAAAGAACGTGTTTCAGACTCACTTGTCTTTTCTGGTCGTGGTTTAACTCTCTACCAAGTCGATTATCCAAATGATTCCGAACTGCTAGAGCGAGCAAAAAAGACCATCGCTCGGCGCAACGAAGACAATAACTAACTCTTCAGATTCGCCCTCTTTTCACCCCTGTCCGGGCCCGATTCTGAGCATTAAATATGGGACATAAGGCCATTTTGACCCTACGCGAGCGCGCAGGTACCCTTAACCTCTTGCGCCGAGAACCAAGGCGCAGCACACCAGAAGCACAAAGAGAGAAGTGAAGAGCATGCGTACATATAGTCCAAAGGCTGGCGATGCAGTGCGTAATTGGCACATCATCGACGCACAAGATGTCGTTCTAGGACGTCTTGCAAGTCATGCTGCAGTTCTTCTCCGTGGAAAGCACAAGGCAACATTCGCACCACACATGGACATGGGCGATTTCGTAATTGTTATCAATGCTGAAAAAGTTGCTCTCTCTGGACAAAAAGCTAAGCAAAAGTTTTCACATATGCACTCTGGTTTCCCAGGTGGTTTAACTTCAACTGTGTACGGCGAATTGATGGAAAAGCACCCAACTCGCGCTGTTGAAAAAGCGATCAAGGGAATGTTGCCAAAGAACCGCCTTGGACGTGCAATGTCTGCAAAGCTCAAGGTGTACGCAGGTGCAGAACATCCACATGCTGCACAAGCTCCAAAACCATACGTATTCAACCAAGTCTCACAAATCGTCAAGTAATCGAAGAAGAAAAAAGGGAAACATAATTCATGTCTGAAAACACATTCGTTGACGAACTAGATGAGAACGAAATTCCAACTTCGTACACATCAGCAACACCAGCTGCTGCAACTAACCGTCCAGCACTTAAGGGACCAGGCGCCGGCGTAGGTCGTCGTAAAGAAGCTGTTGCTCGCGTTCGACTCGTTCCAGGAACAGGTCGCTGGGTAGTTAACGGAAAGACACTTGAGAATTACTTCCCAAACAAAGTTCACCAACAATCAGTCTCCGAACCATTTCGCACAGTAGGTGCTGAAGGTTCATACGATGTATTTGCTCGCATCAACGGTGGTGGAGTTTCAGGTCAAGCCGGAGCACTTCGTCTTGGTGTTGCACGTTCCCTCAATGAAATTGATGCAGAAGCACACCGTCCAGCACTTAAGAAAGCTGGATTCCTTTCACGCGATGCTCGTGTGATCGAACGTAAGAAGTACGGTCTTAAGAAAGCACGTAAGCGTTCTCAATACAGCAAGCGCTAATTTCTATCGTATTTGGAGGCAATCTCCGTGGCCCTTTTCGGCACTGATGGAATTCGTGGCTTAGCAAACGTTGATCTCACAGCTGAATTAGCACTCGATGTTGCAGTTGCTGCTGCGCATATTTTGGTTGAATCCCGCGCAGATACAAGTAAACGTCCACACGCAATTGTTGGGCAAGATTCACGTGCATCAGGTGAATTCCTAGAAGCAGCAGTCGTTGCTGGTTTAACAAGTGCCGGTGTTGATGTGTATCGAGTCGGTGTTCTACCAACTCCTGCAATTGCTTTCTTGGTTGCAGAATCAGGTGCTGATTTAGGAGTAATGATTTCTGCCTCTCACAATCCTGCGCCAGATAATGGAATTAAATTATTCGCACGTGGTGGAGAGAAGCTGGCTGATTCACTGGAGGCTGCAATTGAAGCTCGCATGGGAGAACCTTGGCAGCGCCCAACTGGGCAAGATGTGGGCCGAATAATTGAAGATACAGGCGCTCGCGATAAGTACATCGCACATCTTTTAAAAACAATCGATACTCCGCTTTCTGGAATAAAAGTAGTTGTGGATTGCGCGAACGGTGCAGCATCATTCGTTGCACCTGTGGCACTTGAAAAAGCTGGCGCAACTGTTGTTGCAATTGCTAATGCACCAACTGGCTTAAACATTAATGATGGCGTTGGTTCTACTCACTTAGATTTCCTGCGAGAAGCAGTACTAAAGAACAAAGCTGATGTTGGAATTGCGCACGATGGCGATGCTGATCGCTGCCTAGCAATTGATGCCGAAGGTAACACAATCGATGGTGATTATATTCTGGCAATTTTGGCGCAAGGATTTAAATCTCGGGCAAAGTTAAAGGATTCAACAGTTGTTGCAACTGTCATGAGCAACCTCGGCTTTCTGATTGCAATGAAGGATGCAGGAATCAGCGTTGCAAAAACTGCAGTCGGAGATCGTTACGTATTGGAAAATATGCTTGAAAACAATTACACGCTAGGTGGTGAACAATCTGGCCACATCATTATGCGTGAATTCTCTGGCACAGGTGATGGCTTACTTACAGCGCTTCAACTTCTGTGTGAAATGGCACGGTCTAAGAAATCTCTTAAAGAATTATCATCAATCATGCAGCGCTTTCCTCAAGTATTGATAAATGTATCGGACGTATCCAAAGACAAACTCGATTCATCAACTGCAATCAGTACAGCAGTTGCGAAATATGAATCAGAACTTGGTGATTCTGGACGAATTCTTTTGCGCGCATCTGGTACAGAACCCCTCGTCAGAGTCATGGTTGAAGCCCAAAGTGATAGCATCGCCAAAGAAGTTGCAGAAAAACTTGCCAAAGTTGTTAAAGAAGAATTGAGGTAGGCACGTGTGCGGAATTGTGGGTTACACAGGGCCACAAACTGCAATCACGCCTCTCATTGAAGGTCTGCGTCGTCTTGAATATCGCGGTTATGACTCAGCTGGAATCGCACTTGGAACACCAAATAAATTATTCATAGAAAAGCGTGCAGGAAAACTCTCCAATTTAGAACAAGAACTTGCTTCCATTCCAACCGCGCACTCTGGAATCGGCCATACTCGTTGGGCCACACATGGTGGACCAACTGATCGCAATGCACACCCACACGTTGATAACGATGGAAAGTTAGCTGTTATCCATAATGGAATCATCGAAAACTACGCTGAATTAAAGGCCGAACTAGAGCGCAAAGGTCACAAATTTTCTTCAGATACAGATACTGAATCTGTTGCACACTTGCTCAGCGACTTAAGAAAAAAGAACAATGGAGATCTATCGGCTGCAATGCGTGAAGCCGTTAAATCATTACGTGGCTCATTTACTCTGGTAGCCATTCATGCTGATACTCCAGATGTAATTGTTGGCGTTCGCCGAAATTCACCACTTGTCGTGGGCATTGGAAAAAATGAAAACTTTATGGCATCTGATGTTGCCGCATTTATTGATTACACAAAGCGAGCAATCGAGTTAGGTCAGGATCAAGTCGTCACTTTGACCCCGACTACAGTTTCAATCACTGATCTAGATGGAAAGACCCTGACTCCTAAAGAGTATGAAATAACTTGGGATGCGAGTGCTGCGCAAAAGGGTGGCTTTGCACACTTCATGCTTAAAGAAATCTTTGAACAACCAAAAGCAGTCGCAGATACCTTGATGGCTCGTTTGAGTGATAACAAGCAGATCTTGTTAGATGAAATTCATCTAACGCCGGCTGAAATTAAATCACTAGAAAAGATTGTTGTCATTGCCTGTGGAACTGCCTATCACGCTGGAATGATTGCAAAGTACGCAATTGAGAAGTGGGCAAAAATCTCAGTCGAAGTAGAAATTGCAAGCGAATATCGATACAGAGATCCGATTATTAACAAAAACACATTAGTAATCGCAATTTCTCAATCTGGCGAAACAATGGATACGTTGATGGCTTTGCGTCACGCAAAAGCAGCAGGAGCTCGAGTGTTGGCAATTTGCAACACAAATAGCTCAACAATTCCTCGCGAGTCAGATGCAGTTATTTACACACACGCCGGCCCAGAAATTGCAGTCGCATCTACGAAGGCACTACTCACACAGATTGTCGCGGTTTACTTGATTGGGTTGCATCTGGCACAGGTTCGTTCAGCACTCACAGATAACCAAGTTGCAGATCTGTATAACGAAATGCTCGAGCTGCCTGGAAAAATAGAGCAGATTCTTGAAACAGTAGAGCCACTTCGTGCGCTCACCCGCAAGTTCGCAGATGCGAACACAATTCTATTTTTAGGCAGAAATGTTGGTTATCCAGTTGCGCTAGAAGGCGCATTGAAGTTAAAAGAGTTGGCTTATATTCACGCCGAAGGCTTTGCAGGCGGCGAACTCAAGCATGGACCAATTGCACTCATTGATGCCCAATCTGCCACTCCAGTTATTGCAATTTTGCCAGCAGGTCACGAACATTCACTCGATGAAAAAATGGCCAGCAACATACAAGAAGTTAAGGCACGTGGAGCCCGAGTAATCGTGATTGCAGAAGAAGGTGCGGACGTAGTTGGAGCCGAATATGTGATTCGCATTCCAGTTACAGAACCACTCTTTCAACCAATTCTTGCAACTGT
>CAZNWM010000037.1:0-7186 GCA_964576975.1 uncultured Candidatus Planktophila sp. | reverse complement strand
TAATTGCATTCGTCAACACAAGTGCAGATGCACGAGTTGCCCACTCCTGATTAAAGGGGATTAAAACCGAAGCAATTGATTTAAAATTTTCATCACCACGTAAGCCCACAACAAATTTCCACGGTTGTGCATTAAACGCACTAGGCGACCAACGCGCAGCTTCAAAAATTGCTGTCAGATCTTCAGAGGAAATAGTCGCATTCTCGTCGTATGCCCGTGGGCTCCAACGATCTGCGATGAGTGGATGTAGCGAAACTGAAGTATCTGCTCTCTTATTCATTTGGGTAGTGTATTAGGATTACGCAATGGCTTTCATTCGAAAAACTCCCAACCAAAAAGGTTGGTCTGAACTCGAGCAGGTAGCAGATCAAAAGCATCTTGGGGCCGATTTTCCCTCACACTCAACACCACTTCTTCTCATGCACCATCTTTCAGATTTGCATGTCTGTGATGCTCAATCTCCGCTTCGTCCAGAATTTCTCGATCGTTGGGCAGATCCAGATAGTCCCATTCGCGATGAAGTAGGAACTATTGGTTGCTATCGTCCACATGCGATGTTGTCACCACACGTTGTTGAATCAATGATTCAAGCACTCAATAAGATCACAACCGGTCCGCTTTCTGGACATCGAATTGATGCCGCCATCATTACTGGAGACACAACTGATAACGCACAACACAATGAAGTTGATTGGTATTTAGCACTACTTGATGGCTTAGAAATCACACCCGATTCAGGTAATTTATCCAAGTATGAAGGTGTGATGGATGATGGCGCAGAACACTATGACGTTAAGTACTGGCACCCACACGGCACACCAGCAGGAAAAGAAGATGATGATGCGCGAGCAAAGTACGGATTTCCAGTCGTTCCTGGTTTGCTAGATTCATGTAGAAAACCTTTTAAATCGAGCGGATTAAAGTTTCCTTGGTACGCCGTGCACGGAAACCACGATGCACTCTTGCAAGGAACTGTTACCCCAGATCCGCAAACACAAGAAGCGCTCATGGGAAACAAGCGATATGTCGGACTCCCGTCCTCACTTACGCTAAAGGAAACTCTTGAGGCATTTAATGAAGTAGGGCCTGCTTCTCTGCCACGTGCCGAAGATGCACCATTTGAAATTGTTACAGCAGATGTTCGTCGACGTGCAGTCGAGCGTGGAGAATACGCTGCTAAGCATTTGAATTCTCCCGGTAATCCAAAGGGTCATGGGTTTACGGACGAACATGTTGAGAAAAAACATATGTACTACTCAACTAATGTTGGAAAAGTTAAGCTAATTGTTATTGATAGCGTTAACGAATTCGGTGGTTGGCAAGGATCGTTAGATGTTGATCAATTCGAATGGCTAGAAAATGAAATAAAGACAAGCGATCGTTTGGTTGTCTTGGCCTCACACCATCCTCTCAGCAAGATGTTTAATGGCTATTCACCTACAGGCAAAAGAGTATGTGTAGAAGAAATTACCGATATGCTTCTAAAGTATCCACGAGTTATCGCGTGGTTTGCAGGTCACGAGCATAGACATCACGTGGCATGGATTGGTACAGAGATTGAAGAAAAAGGTTTCTGGCAGATTGAAACTGCGTCCCACGCGGATTGGCCACAACAGAGCCGGACAATCGAAATCGTTCAAAGTGATAGCGGTGAAGTGTTTATTGCATTGACTGTTATTGACCATGCTGCAGGAACTTCTTATGACGCCGCAAAGACTCCATTAGAAATGGCCGCACTCTCTCGCATCATTAGTGCCAATGTTTGGCAAAAACGTGAAGCTTTAGGCGCCAAACACCCAGCTGATTGGGCAATGGGTGCACCGCATGAGCGCAATACGGTACTGCGGTTGAGCGCAAGAAGTTAACTATCGTGCTTCAATAATTGCTGCACTTGCGGTAACAGTTAATCCAGTGCGGTTGCCAGGTGTCATCGCTGTCGTTTCGGCACTTGCAATATCTAAATCAACGTGAGTCCCATCAGCTAGCGCAACAACAATGCGAGTCATTGGGCCGCGGAATGAGCGTTCAGTAATAGTCACAGAATCTCCAGTGGTGATTGAAAATTGCTCTGGCCGAATCATTACGTTGACCGTGGAGCCTGAAGATAATCCGTGATCAGAATTAACAACAGATATCTTTTTGCCAAGGACTTCAACACTTCCTGCATCTAATAACTTGCCAGGTACGCGGTTCATGGCGCCAACGAAGGTGGCAACGAAGGCAGAAGCTGGATTGCTGTAGAGAACATCTGGCTTATCAAGTTGCTCGAGGTTTCCCTTATTCATAACACCCACGCGATCAGAAATTGCCATGGCTTCTTCCTGATCATGTGTCACAAAGAGTGTCGTGATGCCCACTTCTTGCTGAACGCGACGAATTTGATCGCGCAAGTGTGTACGAACCTTTGCATCTAGTGCCGAAAGCGGTTCATCGAGGAGTAAAACATTTGGTTCGATTGCAAGGGCACGAGCTAGTGCCACACGCTGTTGCTGCCCACCAGACATTTGATTCGGGAAACGATTTGATTGCTTTCCAAGGTCTACAAGTTCGATCATCTCTTCAGCGCGCTTACGACGCTTTGCTTTATCGATTCCGCGAACACGCAATCCAAACTCAACATTTTCAATTGCTGTCATATTAGGAAATAGTGAGTACGCCTGAAAAACCATTCCCATATTTCGCTTTGAAGGTGGAAGATCGTTAATTGCATTTGCATTTATTTCAATGCGGCCAGAATCTGGAACATCAAGTCCTGCAACCATGCGAAGGGCAGTTGTTTTGCCGCAACCTGAAGGACCAAGTAGTGTGACGAGTTCGCCCGGGTTGATGTCGAGTGAGAAGGAATCGAGAGCAACTACGTCACCAAATGTTCGACGGAGATTACTAATTGTTACTCGACTACTAGATGATGTGCTCACTTTGTTTCCCCTTTAGTTTCTTTTTTTAACATTAGAGACGTGCTTTCTGGCGACGCTCTACTGCTGAAAGCGCCAGAAGTAGAACCCAAGCGAAGGCAAGACTAAAAATGGAGAGTGCAACTGCAAGAGTTGCCTCTTGTTGACCGACCAATGCGATCCAGGTAGGAAATGTGTTCCAGAGCAGAAGAGCGGCCATCGTGAACTCACCCATAACTAATGCAAGAGTAAGAAATATGGAACCAAAAATCGCACTTCGAATATTAGGAGCAATAATCTTTACGAAGACTGTGCGCCATGGGGCTCCTAGACCGCGAGCAGCGTCAACAAGAGTGCGCACGTCAATGGCACCTAATCCAGCATCAAGTGCTCTAAATGTGTAGGGCATAGAGAGCATCACATATTCAAATGCCAATAAGTATGGAGTTCCTTTGAGCGCTACAGGCATTGTTGCAAGCACACCTAAAACCAGAACTACTGGTGGAATAACTAGTGGCAGAAGAGAAATGAATTCAACAACTCTACGGAACTTCTTTGCAGTTAAATGAACCAAGGTGACAGTAGGCACCATGATCAAAGTTGAAAGCACTACTGTGACTAGTGCTAGTCGAGCGGTGAGTCCAACAACACTTCCGAAGTCCGGCTGAGAAGTTATTCGGCCATAAGCTTCCAGGGAGTACTCGTTATTTGCCCCACGAATACTGAATTCAAATGAACTGATAATTGGAATAATGAAGTAGAACGCGACAACTGCTAAGCCAAAGCCAAGTCCAGGTCCAAGTTTTGGAGTAAGAGTCATGCCCTTTTGAATTTTGCGTTTCTTTACCCGCACAGGTGCCGTCATAGTAGCCATTAGTTAGTCAACCATTTCGCCGTCTTGCGTTGAAGAATTGCATAACCTGTCATGACGATTCCGATGATGACAACCATCCCGAAGCCGAGCGCATAACCAAGATTTGCTTTATCAGCGACCACATTTCCAGCAACGAGTGCTCCAATTTGAAGTGGAACCAAAGGAATCGTTCCACTTGTTAAAGCCGATGCCGTTGCATAAGCAGCAAATGAGTTTGCAAACAAAAGTAATAACGCACCAGTAAAAGCAGGTGCGAGCAATGGAATTGCAACGTAGCGCCAGAATTGCCACTTTGATGCTCCGAGACTTCCGGCTGCTTCACGCCATTCAAGCCGAAGTCCATCAATGGCGGGCAAGATCACAATGATCATCAAAGGAATTTGGAAGTACAAATAAACTAGAACTAGTCCTGAAAAAGTAAAGAGAGTCCAACCGCCTGCATACAAATCCACACCAAATTTTTTAAGTGTTGTTGTTAGCAATCCATATGTTCCAATAGATGCGATAAAGAAGAACGCAAGTGGAACACCACCAGTATTTGCAAAAACGCCAGAGATTGTCTGAATAACTCGTCGAAGTATCGCTATGTTTGAAATGGTAATTGCGTAGGCTGCGATAAAGCCAAAAATTGCCGCAGTAATTGCTGAAATTGCAGAAAGATAAATACTTTGTTGGAAAGAGAGCAAATAAAGCCCAGTGGTGGCTTCTTGAAGATTCTCAAGAGTCCAAGCACCTTCTTGACTCTTAAACGCCAAGATAACGACTTGAAGTGTTGGTGCGGCTAAGAAGATTGCAGAATAAATAAAGAATGGAAACAGCCCAACGTAGGTTCTGAGTGAACGTATTGGGCCTTTAAGAGAACCACGACCGGGGTTGCCCCCGGTCGTGGTTTCACTTTCAGACCGCATTGCTGCGGATGTCATTTTTTAGAGAGTTCCCCATAGTTTTGATACGAGATCTCTAGCCAATAGTGAATCTTCCAAAGGAGGATAAATTGGCTTTGCACCCTTAGGAGTAACTGGCAGAGCCTTTATCGCAGCTTTGTTAGCTGTTCCCTTTTTCACCATTGTGTCTAAGCGAATTGGACGAGCGCCACCCTTTAACCAGATGTTCTGTCCTTCATCGCTGTACAAGAACTCTTGCCACAAACGAGCTGCAGCTGGGTTTGGTGAGTTCTTTACAACTGCTTGCGCGTATCCACCGAAGAATACAGAATCGCTTGGAACAACTAGCTTCCAGTCGACCTTACCTGCAGCATCTTTTGAATACTTCGCTTGTAGGTAATCCCAGTCAAGTGTGATTGGTGTTTGACCACTCTGCACTGTTGCTGGTGTTGCCTCAACAGGGATGAAGTTTCCGTTCTTCTTCATCTGTGCCCAGAAATCAAGTCCCTTAGTGATGTCTTGTAGACCGCCACCATTGGCAATTGATGTTGCATATACAGCATTAAATGCTGCTCCTGCACGAGCTGGGTTTCCATTTAGAGCAACTTGTCCCTTGTAACGTGGGTTAAGAAGATCTTTGATTGACTTTGGCGCAACGCTCACGCGCTTTGCATCGTAACCAATTGCAACGTACCCACCGTAGTCGTAGTACCACAAACCATTTGGATCTTTCGCATCGGCTGCGATGTCATTCCATGTTGCTACCTTGTAAGGAGCCCATAGACCTTCATTTGCACCTTGCACTGCGAATGTAGGGTTAACGTCGACAACGTCAGGTTGACGTGATTGACCCTTAAGAGTTTTAACAGCTACGAGTTCATCTGCGCTAGAGGCATCTGGGTTTTGGCTGTTAACTTTAATTCCATATTTCTTTGAGAATGTATCAATCATTTCTCCGTAATTAGCCCAGTCACGTGGAAGAGCAATTACATTGAGTTGACCTTCAGCCTTTGCAAGTTTAATCAAACCTGCAAGACCTCCAACATCTTTTGCTGATTTTGCTGTTGCTGCCTTTGATGCTGCAGCACCAGCTGGCATTGCAGCGAGCATTGAAGCTGCAAGTGCAACTCCGGCTACGCCAGCAAGGACTTTGAGTCTCTTCGACACAAGTAACCTCTTTCTATTAGGCCTAAGTAGGGGTAATTCCCGAAGGCGCTAGGGACGCCCTCTTGGGCGCTAAATATTCACCTATTTGCCCTAAATTGCTAGTGGGTAAGTGGATTTTGCTGGATTTTTTTGAAGCCCCTACTACGGGGGTGAAATCATTCGTGGTGACGAAGGGAAGAAGCTTTTTCTAGCACCTGAGTGGAACGAAGGACCACAAGTATGATGACGGTCATTCCAACTCCGGCGAATTGAAAGCCCAGGCCAACTGCGCACCCCATTGAGGCGGTTGCAAAGACTGTAGCGGCAGTTGTTACGCCTTGAATTCCTGAATTTCTGTTCGTGAAAATAAGTCCTGCCCCCAAGAAACCTATGCCAGTGATGATGGCATGTAGTGCACGGGTTGGATCTCCAAAGTCAGAAGTCTGATTTAGGACAGCGCCGATAGCCACGATTCCCGCGGCGGAAGCGCCGACTAAGGCCATTGTGCGCGGACCAGCAGATTTACCTGCCCGGTCGCGTTCCCAACCAATGATTGAACCTAAGATGGCTGCGATGGCTGCATCCAATACAACAGTTGCCTGCTGCCAGAGGTCTACTGACTCCATATTTATCATGGGCAGAACTATACGTCTGATTTATGCCGATTTCCAGAACTTAACCGAAATACTTTGGCTGTGAAACTAATTCAGACAGATCGTCTCGACCTGCATCACATCGAAGCCGATGACCTGATCGAATTATTTGAAAAACGCGATGACTCAAAGGCACTTTCTGGAAAAGCATTCTCAAATCCACTTCGCGTACTTATTGATTTTCAAGGTCCACTTGCATGGAGAGTCCCACAGGTAAAACAAGATCCCTCTGTCAACAAATGGTTTGTCAGATGGGCGGTGCTACGAAGTACTCAAGTAATTATTGCAAGTGCGAGTTTTCATGGAGCACCCGATGAAAACGGAATGATGGAAATTGGGCTTGGCGTAGAAACGGCGTATCAACGCCAAGGATTTGGTAAAGAGATATTGGAAGGAATGTGGGGATGGGTTGTTACTGAGCCTGGTGTGAAAACTTTGCGATATAGCGTCAGTCCAACGAATGTTGCATCAATGGCTTTGATTACATCTTTTGGATTTAACTTGATGGGCGAGCAAATTATTGAAGATAATGAAGTAGCAGACGTTTATGAAATGTCAGCAGATAACTACAGAAAGAAATTTCTTAATCGTTAGATTGTCCAGATTTGTGTTTGTAACGTCCTAAGAAATCAGCTTTCATATCCCAGAAGTTTCCATCCAGGAGAGCTTGTCGCATTTGGTCGACTAAACGCACGATGTATCGCTCATTGTGGATGGTGGCCAGGGTGGCTGCGA
>CAZNWM010000036.1:0-7317 GCA_964576975.1 uncultured Candidatus Planktophila sp. | reverse complement strand
GCCACGAAAATGCTGGAGAGATTGCAGCAGTCGGCGAATTAGTTACGAATGTAAAGGTCGGCGACCGAGTAACAATGGGTTCATCATCTTGCGGAACTTGTCGCGCTTGTCTTCGTGGGCAAGATAAAGGTTGCACCGAACACTTTTTAAACTTCTCACTCAAGGGTGGTTCTTACGGCCCAGGTGGTTTCGCTGAGTACAAGATTCATAGAAGCGATGGCGTCTTTCCTGTCGGCGATGCTCCATGGGATCAAGCAGCACTTGCCGAACCATTGTCGTGCGCAATCCATGCAGCGCGTTTACTGGATGCACGCTTAGGCGACACAGCAGTTGTATTTGGCGCAGGAACAATGGGATTACTTAACTTGATGGTCTTGAAAAAATCTGGACTTCGCGTTGCAGTAGTCGATGTCAATGAAGGACGTCTTGCAAAAGCAACATCATTGGGTGCTGACGTTGTTTTGAAAGCAGGTCCAGATATTCGAGATCGCGTAAAGGCTGCTTTCCTCGGCGGTGTTGATTTCTCAATCGCTGCCTATGGCAGTGAAGAAGTAAATCAAGACGCACTAGATGTGCTTAATAATCGCGGCAAAATATGCCTTTTTGCTTCTGCGCACCCTGTAACGCCTTTTGCTATTGATCCAAACCTCATGCATAACCGCGAAACATCAGCTGTTGGTGTTGTTAGCGCTGATCGCCGCGATCACGCTGTTGCAACGGATTTAATTGCTAATAAGCAGATTGATTTATCGCCGATTATTGATGCAACATTTCCACTTGTAGAAGCAGCTGCTGCTTTCGAGCGTGCAACATCTACTCCAAGTTATCGAGTGATGCTGCATCCCTAATTTGTTTTAGTAATCCAATTCGTGCAGTTTGTGCATGGACTCTTTAGTTGATTGATACAAATTAGTGTAAATCTCGCTCAGCGGTGCGTACATTTCTGCAAGATCTTTGTTTGGTTCGACGATGCGTGGTTTTCCTTGCCAGACGCGAATCTCTTCTGGGCTAGAGACTAAACCAACTGCAACACCGGCTAACAACGCATCACCGTATGAAGCGCCGAATGTAAGAGGTGCGACTTCTTGTGGAACTCCAGAGATATCACTTACTGCTTGTAGCCAGACCGAGTTCTTTGTTCCACCACCAACAGATTTAATTGCACTTGGTCGTGCACCGATTGCAGTGAACAAATCAACGTGTTGTTTAAATCCGTGACCCATTCCTTCAAGAACACTTCTAAACAAGTGTCCACGTGTGTGCGTCAGACTTAATCCGAAAATCATTCCCTTTGCGCGCGGATCCATAACTGGTGTTCGCTCGCCACTGAAGTATGGAAGAACAACTACACCTTCAGCGCCCGGTGGTGTTGCTTGCGCTTCTTTTACTAGCGCTGCGTAAGCATTTTCGCCACCAGCTTCTTCTGCGGCAATTAACTCTTTTGCAAAGTTGTCTTTAAACCAACGTGTAAGAGAACCACTTGTAGCCATACCCGCTAACAAACACCAGGTTCCTGGGAAGAGATAAGGACCTGCCCACAATCTCTTGTCACGTGCTTGATCATTATCGGTAACTTGAATCATAAATATTGTTGAGCCATACATCATCATGAGCTCACCCGGCTTTGTAACGCTGACGCTCAGTGCTTCTGCGCCAGCATCAATAGTTCCAACTGAGACAGGCGTACCCACTGCCAAACCAGTTAATTTCGCTGCTGATTCGGTGACATGGCCCGCTAATTCGTGGCTCCACATAATCTCTGGAAGTTGGTTGATGTCCAAAATTTCTTTGCAGTACTTATCGCTCCACTGATTTTTCCATGGGTCATACATCGGAACCATTGTTCCTGCAGAAAAGTGATCGACAACAACTCGAGATGTCAGGCGAGCAACAATGAATGTTGTTGCATCAACAAACCAACGCGCTTTCTTATAAACCTCTGGTTCATTTTTCTTAATCCAAAGAATCTTTGGTCCTGTTGATTGTGAAGACAGAGTATTTGCGGTTGCATTAAAGATCGTGTCTTCACCATAAATCGCATTGAGTTCGTCGATTTCTTCGACAGCGCGCGTATCAACACCGTATAAAATTCCCATACGAAGCGGGTTAAAGTTTTCATCAATTGGCAAAACATCTGGGCCAATTGCACTGACTCCGACGCCTTTGATATCACTTGGTGAAACACCTTCGGTTTCAAGTAACTGCTTGCAGAGATTACAGAAATCGCCCCACCACGTTAGCTCGGGATCGTGCTCTGCCCAACCTGCACGCGGAAACAAAAGCTTGTGAGGAATCGCAGCTTGTGCGATTACTTTTCCTTGCGGAGTAGTCAGAACACCTTTTGATTCATAGGTTCCGATATCTATTCCGAGAAGTAAGTCTTGACCCATGGTGCATCCCCTTTGTGAGAGTTAACCTCTGGAGAAATTCTCTTCTACAGGGAATTTCTTTACAACCCCAATTAGCAATTTTGTTAGTTCTTCTAAGTCATCGAGTGAGCAAACTTCAACACCTGAGTGTGTGTATCGGGTTGGCCATGCCACATCAACGCAAGCAACGCCTTCGCCGACTAGTTGTACGTATGACGCATCAGTTAATAAACCAATGGTTGCATGGCGTTGTAGATCCACTTTTTGTGCCTGTGCGGCATCTTCAATAAGTGAGAGTAAGCGTGGATGTGGAATCAAACCATTTAGTGTTCCGCGGCCGTGAAATGTATATGTGCCAACAACAGGGCCAGAACCGACTTCTACGGCGTTTCCGCCGTGAATATCGGGGGTATCTGATGCTGCAACTAAATCAATGCTGATTGCCGCAGTTGGATGTATTTGCTGGGCAGCAACCATTGCGCCACGAAGATTGAACTCTTCTTGAACTGTGCCAACCAAGTGAAGCGTGACTTTGGGGCGCTCTTTACCAAAGTGTTGTGCAAGTTCGACAAGTACTGCGCAACCACCACGATCATCAAGTGATGTTGCAGCAACTCTGTTGTTGACTAGTTTTTCAAAGCTTGGACGGTAAAGAACCGGTGTGCCAATTTTTACTCCTGCTGCTGCAACTTCTTTTGCACTGGTGGCGCCAATGTCCACGTAGCATTCACCAATTGGTTTAACGATGTACTTATCCTCTGGCGGAGTTAAGTGATGTGAAACAAAACCAATAACGCCGTTGACAAATTTTCCTGGTGATGTCTGCAAAATTACATTAGAAGCTGCAAGAATTCGCTCTGGTACGCCGCCAACTCGTTCGATGCGAATGAAGCCATTATCTTCAACGCCCTTAACAATCATTCCGAGTGAATCGGTATGAGCAAAGATCATTAAATCTGAGCCTTCGGGTGATGTTCCCTTAATTGTTGCGATGACATTTCCTAGTACATCTACTCGAATCTCATCGACATGATCCTTGAGATCAGCCTTGAGCTTCTTAATCATTTCGTCCTCAAAGCCCGCCATTGCAGGAGTGAGGCAGTACTTTTCTAAACGTTCGATGAGTGACATTAGGACCTCAATGACTTAGAGATGGACTTATTAACTCTGCGATTTTCTAGGACTACGTTAAGAATCATCACAAAAATCAATACGCCACCTTGTGCTGCAAGGTATAAGAATTGACTAAAGCGAAGAGCGTTAAATCCTGATGACACCATCTGCAAAACAACAGTTGCAAGAATTACACCAGTAACTGTTCCAAAGCCGCCCATTGGATTAACGCCACCGAGCACAACAATTACGATTGCAAGAAGAATGTAAGAGGATCCGAAGTCTGGGCTTGCAGCCGATGTGCGGGAAGCAATGATTAGGCCAGCAAGTGCTGATAGAAGGCCGGACACTAAGTAAACCCACGCAATAACTTTACGATCGCCCATAACGCTGTATTGCGCTGCTTTGCGGTTTGTTCCTACGAGGAAAATCTTTAACCCAAGAGTGGTTTTATTGATCCATAGACCAACTGCGCCAGCAATGATGATCATTAGAACAAATGGCGTTGGAATACCAAAGAACGTTCCGTTTCCTACGCGCATAAATGATTCAGGTAAACCAGAGACAGAAACTCCATTAGTCATACCAATTGCGATTCCGTTGAAAAGTGTCATTGTTGCAAGAGTTGCAAGAATCGGCGTGACATCTAATTTGGCAATCAAAATTGAGTTAATGCCACCGGCAAGCAAGCCAACAATTATTCCCAGGACACACGCAATGATGATCCACATCAACGATTCAGTGCCTGTTGTATCGCTCTTGCTTCTCATCACATATGCAGCGACAAGTGCCGCTGCATTGGAAATCGAAACAATTGATAAATCAATTCCACCAGTAAGCATTGAGAGCATCACCGCGATACTAAGAATCGCAATTTCTGGCACTTGATATGACATCGACTTAAAGTTATTTGGAGAGAAGAAGATGTTTGGAGACATGATTGAGAAGACCAAGAGTGTGCCAATTGTTATTGCTAACAGCTGTGTGATTTTGCGATCAGCTAACAAGCCGCTGTTTAGTTTGTTCCAACGCTCATTCATGATTAAGCCGCCTCATCATTAGTTGAAACACGACGATTCTTTGCTTTTCTACTCTCGTTAATGGCTTGGACAGTAATACCGATCAATAGCAATGCACCAACTGCTGCGCGTTGCCACGATCCGCTCACACCCAAAAGAATTAAGTTGTTTTTAATTAAGCTAATAAGAATTACACCGAGCACTGTTCCAAAGACGGTTCCGTATCCACCCATAATGCTTGCGCCACCTAAAACAACTGCAGCAATAATGTCGAGTTCAGAACCCGCTAGATCATAAGGATTAGCTTTACGTTGCAAGGAGACATACAAGATTCCGGCTAGACCAGATAATGCACCGACCAACATATAAATCTTTGCTTGTGTGCGCTTTACAGAGATTCCGAGGCGACGCGTCGCTTCAACACCGCCGCCGAGTGCGTAAACAGAACGACCAAACATTGTGCGATTCAATAAGAATGCGACAAGCAGAGTAATAATGGCGATTGGAATAATCAGAATATGTAGACGGGCCAGCGTTCCATCTTCTGGCTGTATTGCGAGTAAATCTGCGGTTGCGAAGTTATCGAGTCCGACAGGGATATCGCTGATAAATGATGAGCCGATAAAAGAGAGCATGATTCCGCGGAAAATTCCTGCCGTACCCAGCGTCGCAATCAGAGTCGGAATTCCGAAACTCGCAATTGCAATTGAATTTAGCCCACCTAAAGCAACTCCGATGAGAATCGCCAAAACAATTGGAATCATCAAGCTGTTTTCGTTTAAATTAAACTTCTGCATGATCACAACTGCGGTGTAACCAGCAAAGATTCCAACAATTGGGAATGAGACGTCGATGCCACCGCTAATGATGACAACCAATACACCTAAGGCAAAGAGAAGCTGTACGAATGAAGATCTAAAGATGTCAAAGAGTGTTGAGAGAGTGAAAAACTCTGGGCTCTTAATGCCAATAGAAATTGAGAGCAAAATAATCGCAATAATCAACGCTGTTTCGTTGCGAAGTAAAAGTTTCTTCCAATTCATGGCTTAGCTCAACTCCTTATACAAGACGTTCTCATCAAGTTCTGATTCGCTGAATTCTTTAGAAACCTGACCATTTTTGATAACCATTACGCGATGGCAAATTTGAATGAGTTCGGGGATGTCATCTGAGACAACTAAAAATGACATGCCTTCTTGTGCACGGTCTCGAATAATTTCTAAAATTTCTCGCTTTGATCCAATATCAACGCCAACAGTTGGACCATTTAAAATCATTAAATGTGGATTCATTGCTAGCCACTTTGCCAAAACAACGCGCTGTTGATTTCCACCCGATAGTGAGGTAACAGGGTTCTGTGAGTTCTTGGTTTTGATGCGCAGATCTTTAATCCACTTTTCGCCTGCTTCGTATAGACGAGACTTGGCGAGTGTTCCGCCGCGACCTTGGTATTGATTTATTCCAACAGCAACTAGGTTGCGAAGAATTGATTGATCTAAGAACAATCCTTGAGTTAAACGATCTGGTGGCACATAACCGATACCTGCTTTGATGGCTGCAGATGAAGAGTTCAGTTGAATTGACTTGCCTTCGACAATGATTTCACCTGAGTCAACTGGATACTGGCCAAAGATTGCTTCTGCAAGCTCTGTTCGACCGGATCCTAAGAGGCCAGTGATTCCAAGAATTTCACCTGGTGCAATTGAGAAGGAAACATTTGAAAATGTTGGCTTGGTGCTTAAGTTTTTGACTTCAATAACTTTTGTATTCGATGGTTTAAGTGGCGGTGCGATTCGTGTTTCTGAAATATTTAATCCCGTCATAGCTTCAGAAATAGCATCACGTTTGTAATCCTTCATGAGGCCATCTGCTACAACTTCACCGTTTCGCAAGATTGTAATTGTGTTGCAGATTTCCTGAATTTCATCGATTTTGTGGCTAACGAAGACCGTTGCAACACCACGGGCTTTAACCTGTTCAACGACTTCAAAAAGACGCTTGATTTCTTTTCGAGTCAACGCTGTTGTTGGTTCATCCATAAATAACATCTTTACGCCAAGATTTGTCGCACGAGCAATTGCAACGAGTTGCTTAGATGCAATAGAAATATCTGCAACTGGTGAGTTGATATCAATATCTACGCCAATTAAATCTAGCGCTGTGCGTGCAATTTCCTTGGACTCTCTCTTGCTAAGAAAACGCGAGTTGTTAGAGATGTATGTAGGAAGTGCAATGTTTTCTGCAACTGTTAAATTTGGAAGAAGTGAGAAATCTTGAAAAATAACTTGTACGCCTTCTCGGACAGCTTCACGAGGTGAAAGCGCTTCAAAAGTTTTTTCGCCTAGTCGAATAAGGCCTGAGTCTGGGGCGTGAACACCACTCATGATTTTAATGAGAGTGGATTTTCCAGAACCATTTTCGCCAGCGATGCAATGTACTTCACCGCTCTGCACTGAGAGAGAAACTCCTGCCAGTGCTTTTGCTCCGCCAAAAGATTTAACAATATTTTCAACACCATATTCAGCAGTAAGTAATACAGACATCTTTTCTTCTATGCCTTTCTTTACTGTGAGGAGGTTTACTTATTTTATTACCTTTTAAGCAAGAGTGGGGCGCGGTATTCCGCGCCCCACTCTTTTCGAGCTATTTACTTATTTATTAGATGTTGTACTGATCCATGTTGTTCTTATCAACAATGACCCAGGCTGCTCCAGCCCATGCAACCTTTGTTCCAGCAATCTTCTTGATACTTTCGTATCCTGGAACGCCTAGATCTAGACCTTCAGTGATTTCTCCACCACCTGAAAGAATTTCTA
>CAZNWM010000035.1:0-7802 GCA_964576975.1 uncultured Candidatus Planktophila sp. | reverse complement strand
AACTCAGGACCAGGAACAAATGGTTCACAATTCTTTATTACTGTCGCTCCAACAACATGGCTTAACCGCAAGCACTCAATCTTTGGTGAAGTTAAAGATGCTGCTAGCCAAGGCGTTGTAGATGCAATTGCAAAGGCAAAGACCGGCGCTCAAGATAAGCCAGTCACACCAATTACAATTAATAGCGTCACAGTTAAGTAATTAATGCTTTCGCTGAAGCGCTCGGCAACAACAACGATTATCACAATCATTGCTGCTGCCTATCTTTACAATCTTGTCTTCGGCGGATTAGAAAACCGATTTGCGCTTCCAAACATTGATTACTTAACATCCACCGGCGAGTGGTATCGGCTTGTCACCGTCGCACTTGTTCATGGTGGAATATTCCACCTAGCTTTTAACTTGTATGCGTTAATGGCACTTGGAAACCCTGTTGAATCTGCATTAGGTAAATCACGATTTTTATTTGTTTTCTTTGTTTCTCTGATTTCAGGATCAGCACTTTCAACATATCTTGCAACACCATTTCAATACTCAGTCGGCGTATCTGGCGCAGTCTTTGGATTGTTCGGCGCCTTTGCAGTTGTCAGCAAGCGCTATGGGCTTGAGATAAAGAGCATTGCTGTAATTGTCATCATTAACTTTGCGATGGGATTTGTCATCGGTGGTGTTGATTGGCGTGCGCATTTAGGTGGCTTAATCGGCGGCTCAATTGCTGCAGCCGCGATGCTCCCAAAGCGCTAAGAGTTATCCACAGAAGTTATCCACTGTGTGGACCGAATTACACGCGTGTAATTAGCGCCATTTAGTGGCGAGCGTGAATCCAAATCCAATGATGCTAAATCCGATAACCATGTTCCATGCACCAATACCAGGTACTGGATATTCGGTCTGAGTAATGTAAAAAATAACGATCCAGAGAAGACCCAAAAGGAACGCTGAGACCATAACGGGTGCTAACCAACGTGGGCTTTCTAATGGAGCAACTGCGTGATCAACCACGTCTTGCTCGTGTGCGTGCGCCTTTTGAACCTTCTTACGGAGCTTTGATTTTGGCATGAGGCGAGGTTACACCGAAACCTTCATAATTGGCACATGGCTACCAAGATCCTGGTTGTAGATAACTACGACTCCTTCGTATTTAACTTGGTGCAATACCTGGGCCAACTTGGGGCCGAATGCACTGTTGTGCGAAACGATGAAGTGCCAGCCGATGAAGCCAGCAAATACGACGGCGTACTTATTTCCCCGGGTCCTGGCACACCAGAAAAAGCTGGCGTCAGCATCCCGATGATTAATTACTGCGCGGAAAAAGAAATCCCTCTCTTTGGCGTATGTCTTGGCCACCAAGCAATTGGCGTTGCATTCGGAGCAACAGTTTCGCGCGCACCAGAGTTATTGCACGGAAAAACTTCGCAAGTAATTCACGAAGGCGCCGGAGTATTAAATAACTTGCCATCACCATTTACTGCAACTCGCTACCACTCACTGGCTGTAGAACCAGCAACAATCGGTGATCAACTAGAAGTCACAGGGCGCACAGAATCTGGTGTTGTCATGTCGATGCGCCACAAAACATTGCCAATTGAAGGCGTGCAATTTCACCCAGAGTCAGTGTTAACAGAACACGGACATAAATTATTAGCTAATTGGTTAACGCAGTGTGGAGATAAGAACGCACAAAATAAAGCAGTTGGATTATCTCCAGTAATCAGCGCTTAACTACGGCGCTTTATTAATTGTAATTGTTACCGGTTGACCAATTGTCTGCGTTGTTCCGCCATCAGGTGCTTGTCTAATTACAACACCAACAGGTTGGTTTGAATCAAATGCTTCAACTTCACGAACCAAGAATCCTGCTTGAACCAATAAAGTTTTTGCTTGAATCGCATCAATTCCAATAAGGGATGGAACTTCAACTTGCCCGCTAGCAATTTGCAAAACAACTCCGCTACCAGCAGAAATTGTGGAACCTGGTTCTGGAGATACATTTAAAACTGTTCCTTGCGGACGATCGGAAGGAACAGCGAGTGTTGATGCAATTACTAAACCAACTGCTGCCAAAGAGTTACGTGCATCAACAAGTGATAAACCAACTAAATCAGTTGGAACAATCGCATCTCCTGGACCATCTGAAATAGTGATGATGACACCAGAGCCTTTTGCGGCGCGTGTTGTAGCAAGAGGGAATTGGCTTGCAACACGATCTTTAGGAATTCTTGAATCATGAGCGCGCTGAACCGTGACTGTGTAATCAGTTAATAGCGCTTGTGCGGCAATCTGAGTTAATCCAACGACGTTTGGAATTCCACCCACACCAACAGGGGTATCTGAGCGAGATAAGAAGATTCCACCTGTAGCTACGGCGAGTGCTAAAACCAGCGCCATTACTGAGGTTAAAACACTGCGGCGAGAAACCTTTGTTCGTGCAATTTTGGTCGTTACTGCTTGACCAGTGCGCACGCGATGTAGATCATCAAGCATTAAACCTGCAGATTGATAGCGATCTTGTGGCTTCTTGGATAAAGCAACAGAGAGCAAGACATCAATATCACTTGGAAGTGTTGATTGAATCGATGATGGTTTTGGTAATTCACCAGAAACATGTTGGTATGCAATAGAAACTGGTGTGTCACCAGTAAAAGGTGGGCGTCCGGTTAAGACTTCAAATAACAAACAACCAGTGGAGTAAATATCACTGCGCGCATCTGCAGTTTCGCCCATTGCTTGTTCTGGTGACAAGTACTGCGCTGTGCCAACAATGTTCCATGTACTTGTAAGCGTTGCACCAAAATCATCCATCGCCCGAGCAATACCGAAATCCATCACCTTTACATCGCCCATATCGGTGATCATGATGTTTGCAGGTTTGATATCGCGGTGAACAATTCCACGTTCGTGTGAATACTCAAGGGCAGCAAGAATGCCTTCGCCAATTTCTAGTGCGCGATCGAGCGGAATTCTTTCTCCGCGATGAATTAATTCGCGCAGAGTGTGACCAGAAATCAACTCCATAACAATGTATGGCGCAGGATCTTCACCAGAGTCATACACCGCAACAATTCCTGGGTGATTTAATCCAGCAGCAGCAAAAGCTTCTTTTCGAAAGCGCGCAACAAAGGATGGATCTTTCGCAAGGTCGCTTCGCAGAATCTTTACAGCAACTTTTCTAGCAAGTCGTTCATCTTGGGCAACATAAACATCGGCCATTCCGCCGGTACCAATCATTTCGCCAACTGCGTAGCGACCACCGAGAAGTGTCATTCGGCAGCTCCAATTAATTCAACGCGATGCTCTTCTGCATCAATGACATCTGCAACAACAACAGTGACGTTATCTGGTGCACCATTGACATAGGTTGCTTCAACGAGTGCAACAACTGCTTCGTCACGGTTTGATTTTTTCAACAAGGATTTAATCTCTTTCTCCGTTAAAACACTCGATAATCCGTCGCTACAGAGTAAGAAGCGATCCTTAGAATTTACTTCGTAAACCATGAGAACTGGGGCAATAGAGCCTTCACCCATCAAAACTTGGGTCAACATCGATCGCTGCGGATGCTCTGCAGCATCTGAGATTGAAATCGTTCCTGAATCCAACAACTCCTGCAAAACAGTGTGGTCATGAGTTAGCTGCTCAAATGTGTTTCCGCGTAAGCGATAACAACGTGAATCACCAACGTGCAATAACGCAACACGATTGTCCCTAATCAAGAGAGCTGTCAGCGTTGTTCCCATCCCGCGCAACTCAATCTCATCGCTGGCAACACGAGAAATTTCTCCATCAATTGTGTGAAGAGAGTTAAGTAATAAGTCTTCAATCGAATCTGAATCAATATCTGGCGCCGTCAATACAGGAACCATCGTGGCAAGAGTTTTGATCGCGATCTGTGAAGCAACTTCACCGCCGGCGTGCCCGCCCATTCCATCTGCAACAGCTAGTAAAGAAGAACTAGTGAGTGCGGAATCTTCATTGCCACTGCGCGCTAAACCAATTGCGGTGCGCGCAGAAACAGCAAAGTAACTCTTACTCATACCGCCTAGCCTAATGGTTGGATTGCGTAATAATAAGAAGATGAAGTTCTACGCCCACAGAGGTGCATCGGCAGATTTCCCCGAACACACAATGGCTGCCTATCACGGGGCAATAGAACAAGGAGCACTCGGTTTTGAATGCGACATCCGAGTTACTAAAGATGAAGTCCTAGTTTTGTGGCACGACGCAAATATGAAAAAAGAAGCTAACAATGCAGCGATTATTGCCAACAGTACGTACGCAGAGATTAAACAGATTTATCCAGCAGCAATGACATTAAATGAGTTGCTGGATCTAGCAATCGAGAATAAAAAATCTTTAGCACTGGAAACTAAACACCCCGTTCCAACCGGCAATCGAGTAGAAGAGTTAGTTATTGCAGAATTACACAAAAGAGAAAACGCAATCAAGAAATCAGGTATCGACATTGCAATGATGTCTTTTTCATGGTTTGCAATTGAAAAAATAAAGAAGATGGATCCAACAATTAAAACCGTAATGCTGCTTGGCGATATAACAAATAAAATCACTCGCCGTTTTACATCAGCTCAAGTAATTGGACCGAGTGTTGAAATGATTAAGAAATCTCCTGATTTAGTCAAAGAGATTAAGAATTCAGGAAAAGAGTTATATGTATGGACCGTAGATTCAACGGAGGATCTGCAGTATTGCGCAAGCGTTGGCGTAGATATCGTGATGACTAATCGCCCGGCGCATGCACGCTCTGTGCTCGGCTATTCTTAGCCAGTGAGTACATATGCATACCTTGGTCCAGTAGGTACCTTTACCGAGGCTGCACTCAAAAAAATTACATCCGCATCTGATGCGTTGATTCCATATTCAAATGTCACCGCAGCGCTGATGGCTGTTCGCGAAGGCAAAGCAGATTTCGCACTCGTTCCAATTGAAAACTCCGTCGAAGGTGTTGTTGCCAGAACACTTGATGAGTTAGCAATGGGCGATCCGCTTGTGATTGCAGGCGAAGTAACTCTTCCAGTCTCATTTTCTTTAATGACAAAGCCAGGTGCGCAACAGATTAAACGCATTGCAACACATCCACACGCCGAATCACAGTGCCGCGCATTTATTGCCAAGAATTACCCAAACGCCGAAATCATTCCAACTGCTTCAACTGCGGCTGCCGCAGAAGCAATTTCCCGTGGCGAATTTGACGCAGCAATTGCAGCAGAAGTTGCTGCAGAGCATTACGGACTTGAAGTTATTGCTAAAAACATTGGTGATAACAATGGAGCAGTTACTCGATTCGTTTTGATCTCAAAGCCGGGCGAACTATCTGCCCCAACTGGTCGCGATCGCACATCGCTCGCGCTCTATATTGATATTGATCACGCAGGTGCGCTTCTAGAGATTTTGACCGAATTCGCTAAGCGTGATGTGAACTTAACTTTCATTCAAAGCCGTCCAACTGGACGAGTATTAGGTGATTACCACTTTATTATTGACGCTGAAGGTCACATCAACGATCCATCAGTGTCGCAAGCGCTCGAAGGTTTACGTGAAATTTGTGACGAAGTTCGATTCCTTGGTTCTTATCCACGAGAAAGCAGTGCGAAATGATTGACATAAAGTTTATTCGCGAAAACCCAGATGCAGTTCGTGCATCACAAAAGGGTCGCGGCGAAGACACATCAATCGTTGATCAATTGTTGGCACTCGATGAAACACGTCGCACTGCAATTACAGAGTTTGAAACTCTGCGCGCAGAACAAAATGTCTTATCAAAATCTGTTGGCGCTGCAAAAGGTGATGAAAAGGCCGCACTTCTAGAGAATTCAAAAGATTTAGCAAACAAAGTAAAGGCTGCAGATACCAAGCGCGCTGACATCGAAGCGCAAGCAAACGCAGTAGCAATGCAACTTTCGAACATTCTTGATCCTGATGCACCGATAGGTGGCGAAGCAGATTTCGTTGTAATCGAACATGTTGGCACGCCACGCGACTTTGCTAAGGATGGATTCGTTCCAAAAGATCACGTAGAACTAGGAAAATTACTTGGAGCAATCGATACAGAGCGCGGAGCTAAAGTCGCTGGCTCTCGTTCGTACTACTTAACAGGAGTTGGTGCACTTCTCGAATTCGCTCTCGTTAATTACGCAATTTCATCTGCGACAAAATCAGGTTTTATTCCTGTTATTCCACCAGTACTTGTTAATCCTGCCGCAATGGAAGGCACCGGATTTTTAGGACAAGCAGCAGAAAATGTTTATCACCTTGAACGCGATGAAGTGTATTTAGTTGGTACAAGTGAAGTTCCACTGGCAGCAATGCATATGGACGAGATCTTGCCAGCAGAAAAACTTCCACTTCGTTATGCAGGGTACTCAACATGTTTCCGCCGCGAAGCAGGAACATATGGAAAAGATACGCGTGGAATTATCCGCGTTCACCAATTCGATAAAGTTGAAATGTTCTCATTCTGCAAACCAGAAGAAGCCAAGGAAGAGCACAAACGCTTATTGCAATGGGAGAAAGACTTCCTGAACGCTATGGAGATTCCTTACCGCGTAATTGATGTGGCATCAGGAGATCTTGGCTCTAGCGCAAACCGCAAATTTGATATCGAAGCCTGGATTCCTACACAGGACACATATCGCGAAGTAACAAGTACATCTAACTGCACAGAGTTCCAAGCACGCAGATTAAATATTCGCTACAAAGACAGCGATGGCACAAAAGCAATTGCAACACTAAACGGAACACTCGTAGCTATTCCACGCATGATTGTTGCGATTTTAGAGAACCATCAAAACGCAGATGGCAGCGTTAATGTTCCTAAAGCCTTGCAACCATTCTTAGGCACTTCACGATTTGAGCTTGTGTGAGTTTTCGCCCCAAACTAATTGCTTCTGACTTAGATGGAACAATCGTTGCTCACTACGGTGAAATAACCGAGCGCACCGTCAACGCTTTTCGCACCGCGCACGAAATGGGCGTTGAAATATTTTTTGTAACAGGACGACCACCGCGTTGGATGCCAGAGATAAAAGAAGCATTTGGAATTGGTAAAGCCATCTGTGGAAACGGTGCACAACTCTTTGACTTACACAATCAAAAAGTTCTTGAAGAGTGGTTGATTCCAGTCGATGCTCAAATAGAAACTGTTAAGAGATTACGCAAAGCAATCCCACAGATTTCCTTTGCATCCGAAGCCCATAGTTATTTTCACCGCGAAAAGAAATATGTTCCTCGTTGGGATGTTGGTCTAGACAACATCGGCGTCGAAGACATTTTAGAAATAATGACTTCACCATCACTTAAAATATTGGCACGCTGTTCTGATCAAGAACTCTCATCCGATGAAATGCTTGCAATCGCAACAAAAGAATTAGCAGGGCTCGTAACTGTTACGCACTCCAACCCACATGATTCTTTGCTAGAAATTTCTGCAATTGGAGTTTCAAAAGGCGCAACGCTTTCAAAAATGGCTGAACGTTTAGGAATTAACGCAGAAGATTGCGTTTCATTTGGCGATAACCCAAATGACATTTCAATGCTCGAATGGTGTGGTCGATCGTATGCAATGGCAGATGGGCATCCAGATGCTCACAAAGCTGCGAAATCAATTGCAGAACCACACACAGATGACGGTGTGGCAATCATTATTGAGGAGTTATTGAAACTTCCTCCGCGTTAATTAGTGCTAAATCACGGTCAATTTTTCGATGATGCATTCTTCGGGTAGATTACGCGGCGGAGGGCTCGCATAGCGGCCGAGTGCACCGGTCTTGAAAACCGGCAGGTGAAAG
>CAZNWM010000034.1:4120-8009 GCA_964576975.1 uncultured Candidatus Planktophila sp. | reverse complement strand
ATAACAAAAGTTTCAAAAATATATCGAGGGTTAAGTTGTGAAGGCTCAGAACTCTTTGTTGAATTCTGTGTAGCAACATCTTCGCGACCTGTACCGGCGCGAGCTGGAACGATTTCGATATCAACATCTGGCGCAGGAAGATCGGTTGCTTCTAGAGTCTCATCAATTGTCACTGCGATATTTGTCTTCTCACCGAGTTCACGAGTAAGAACTTCACTAACAAGGGCGCGAAGGCGGGTCTCTAAAACATCTTTAGCGAAAGCATTTGGCGCTGCAACCAATAAATTTGTTGTTCCATCACTTTGTAGCAAGCCAAGTGGTTTTGTTAGTGAGAGAAATGCTCGGTGCTGTGGGGCATCGGCTGCAACGACGTCGATTACGCGGCCCCAGAGATCGGTTAGTTCCATCTCAATAACGGCCATTTCGCACCTTTTCCCTAAAAAGCTCTTATCCACATGGTTATCCACAGGCTGTGTCCTAAACCGAAGGTTGAGCCTTTTTAAGGGGTCAAAACCTGTGGAGGAGAGCGAAAAGTAGAGCCCTTTAGCCAAAAGCGCAAGTAGTTATCCACAACTCTCAACCTTTAAATGACCCCTCACCCCAGTTTGACCGGGTTATCCCCAGACCTCTACCGTTACCCCTCTTACTGCACTTCCCCCGCATTTATGGCCCGATTTAGATTTGTTTGATCAGAAGGAGTTCGTCCAATGACTAAGCGCACTTTCCAGCCCAACACGCGCCGTCGCGCAAAGAAGCACGGCTTCCGCGCACGCATGGCAACACGTGCTGGTCGCGCTGTTCTCGCAGCTCGCCGCGCAAAAGGTCGCGTTCGACTTTCGGCGTAATCGAGTTCGAAGAACTTCGTGCTTACTAAAAGCGCACGTTTAACAGAAAGCTCAGATTTCGCTCGTACGACTAAAAGCGGTCACCGCGTAGCAACTGAATTTTTTGTCGGATACCTCTATCTCACAGGTACTAATGAAAGCCCCAAAGCTGGATTAATTATTAGCAAAAGCGTTGGAGGATCTGTGCTTCGTCACCGCATCGCCCGTAAGGCGCGTCATGCAATTGCAGAAAACATCTCTGCGCTGCCAGCAGGAGCGCTACTTGTTGTACGAGCAATCGGAAAAGCAGAGAAGGCACAAACCAACCAAGAAATTTCAGAGATCATTACTCGACTCGTAAAGAAATCAAATCAGGCGGCTGCGCAATGAAAACCCTTTTAGTCGCGCCAATCCGGTTTTATCAAAAATGGATCTCCCCCGCGTTTGCTCCGCGTTGTAAGTACTACCCATCATGTTCTTCATATGCAGCAACTGCAATCGAAGAGTACGGATTAAAAGGAATTGCAATGGCCACATGGCGGTTGTTGCGCTGCAACCCATGGTCACATGGCGGCGTTGATTATGTTGTTATGAAATCACAGAAGGCAGGAATCTAAATATGGGCTCGATCCTAAACCCCTTATATACCGCTGTTTCTTGGGTCATTATTACAATCCATGAATTACTGGCACCAATCTTTGGTTCAGCAAGTGGTGTTACCTGGAGCCTTTCAATCATCGGCCTCGTAATCATTATTCGTATTATTTTGATCCCACTCTTTGTTAAGCAAATCAAAAGCCAACGAGCACTCACTGCACTTCAACCACAAATGAAGGCGATTCAAAATAAATACAAAGACGATCGCCAAAAACAATCAGAAGAGATGATGAAGCTCTACAAAGAGCATAAAACAAACCCACTAGCTTCTTGTTTTCCAATCTTGGCGCAGGCACCTATTTTCTTCGCACTCTTTACAGTTCTTAATGGAATCGGAAAAAACCCACCTGTAAAATACGGTGTATTCACACAGGCAGATGTTGTTAATGCTGCACAAGCAAAATTCTTTGGTGCACCAATTTCAGAGACATTCTTAGGATCATCAAGTGCAACTGTAAAAATTGTGACAGTTTTCTTAATCGCCTTTATGTCAATAACAACATTTACAACACAACGTCAGTTGATGGTTAAAGGAATGCCAAAGATGGATTCCAGCAACAACATGATGTTGCAACAGCAAAAAATTATGTTGTATTTATTCCCAGTTATTTTTGCGGTCTCTGGAGTTAACTTCCCAATTGGCGTTCTTATTTATTGGTCAACAACAAACTTATGGACATGGGGACAGCAGTACTACGTAATTAAACGAAACCCAACACCGGGATCTCCTGCATATGAAGAGTTACAACATAAAAAAGCACGCAAAGCTGGAACAAATATTGAGGGCACAACCATTGATGAAGTTCGTCCAGAAGATGACGTCAAAGGCCAACGCCAACAACCAAAAGCGAAGAAGAAAAAGAAGAAGAAATAAACCCGTATATATCGGTATATAACGGCACAAAAAGGCTTAAACCACTACAAACCCACAACGGGTGGCGAGGATAAACATGGCAAAGAGCAAAGCAGTAGAAGAAGTTGTTGAAGAGGTAGTAGCCGATGCGAAGGCTCCAAAGAGCGCGGCGAAACTTGAAGAAGAGGGCGATATTGCAGCCGACTACTTAGAGGGCTTGCTAGATATCGCCGACCTCGATGGCGATATTGATATCGACGTAGAAAACGGTCGCGCAGCACTGGCAATCGTCGGCGGCAAACTCAATCACCTTGTCGGCGATCAAGGCCAGGTCCTAGATGCCCTTCAAGAGCTGACCCGCCTTGCGGTTCAAACTTCAACAGGGGATCGCAGCCGTTTGATGCTCGATATCGAAGGGTTCCGCTCAGGACGAAAAGCAGAGCTAAAGAAGTTAGCCGAGAAGATGGCTGAAAAAGCCAAGACCACCGGCTCATCAATCAAGTTGGACCCAATGAACGCTTTCGAGCGCAAGGTCATCCACGACACCATTCAAGATCTAGGTTTAACGAGCGAATCTGATGGTGAAGACCCAGATCGCTACGTAGTTATCTACCCAGCCTAAAAATGGTGGAGGTTTCACGTGAAACCCTCATCGAGCGATACTTTCCCAGCTCAGTAAGGGCGATTACCGCATACGCAGCCTTCTTGGAAGGCCCTGGAATTGAGCGCGGGCTCATCGGGCCCCGCGAAGCCGAGCGCATCTGGGAACGCCACATTTTTAACTGCTTGCCCGTGACCACCCTCTTCAAAGAGGGGGCAACCGTCTTTGATATTGGATCTGGGGCGGGGCTACCCGGAATCGTGATTGCTCTAGCTCGTCCAGATTTAAAGGTAACCCTGATTGAGCCCCTCCAACGCCGCGTGGATTTTCTAGAAGAGGCCACCGCCGGCACAGGAATTACAGTTATCAGAGGCCAAGCCCAGAGCGTGAAGAAGAGCGCGGATTACGTAACCGCCCGAGCTGTGGCTCCATTGGAAAAATTGAAGAAAATCTCCTGGCACCTCATCAAACCAGGAGGATCCCTACTTGCAATGAAGGGTGAAAACGCAGCGGCTGAGATGCAGAGCGTGCCTGGATCGCGCTTACATGAAATTTCTTTAGAGGGCATTGAGCCAGCGCGGATAGTTGAAGTGCCTAAAGGTGCTTAACTACCGCCATGCCCGATGATTCACGTGAAACAAAGCAGGTCATCGGTGTTCGCCGCCTAAAAGAGCCAATGGCCAAACCCGAGCACCTTCGGATCTTCACGGTGGCCAACCAAAAAGGTGGGGTCGGTAAAACCACCACAACAGTAAACATCGCAGCAGCCCTTTCAATGGGTGGATTACGCGTTTTAGTTATTGATCTAGATCCACAAGGAAACGCATCTACAGCACTTGGTGTTGAACACCGTGATAACGCCGGAATTTATGAAGTATTGATGGGCACAGCAAATGTCGCATCAGTTGTTCAAAAAGTAGCTGGATTCCCATCCCTTGATTGCATCTCATCAAA
>CAZNWM010000034.1:0-4020 GCA_964576975.1 uncultured Candidatus Planktophila sp. | reverse complement strand
GCAAGTGTTCGTTCGCACTTTCCAAATGAGTTAATTGATATTCCAATTCCACGTGCTGTGCGCGTATCTGAAGCGCCTTCATATGGACAGACAGTTATGACATATGACCCAACATCTCCTGGCGCACTTGCTTACATGCAAGTTGCACGTGAAGTTGCAGATCGCGGAAAAGCATTTGATTCAAATGTTGTCAGCATTAATTACAAATTAAAACAAAGTGGTGAGATTGCATGATGGCAAAACGCGGGGGATTAGGTACAAACCTAGATGCATTGATTCCAACTTCACTAACTGTTGGTGGCAATGAAGTTGCGCAACAGAACGAAGTTTCTATTGACTCAATTTCTCCTAACCCAAAACAACCACGCACGGTTTTCAATGAAGAAGCAATGGCAGAACTTGTTGCATCAATAAAAGAAATAGGAATTTTACAACCACCAGTTGTTCGCCAAACTTCTGCAGGTCGTTACGAATTAATTATGGGAGAGCGACGTTTTCGCGCAGCGAAACTAGCGGGGCTACGAAGCATCCCCGTAATCATTCGCCAAACACCAGATAACGAATTACTTCGCGAAGCGCTGATTGAAAACATTCATCGCAGCCAACTCAATCCTCTTGAAGAAGCAGCGGCCTACACACAATTACTTCAAGACTTTAATTGCACACATGACGAGCTTGCACACAAACTTGGTCGCTCTCGCCCACTTATTTCAAACACAATGCGTCTGCTTAACTTGCCAGCGAGCGTTCAAAGCAGGGTTGCATCAGGTGTTATCAGCGCTGGACATGCACGCGCATTACTTGGATTAGAAAACGAAGCAGAAATCGATCGCTTGGCTAAACGCATTGTTGCCGAAGGTTTAAGCGTTCGAGCAATTGAAGAGATCATCGCTGCAACATCTCCAAAGGCTGCGAGCAAGTCCAAGAAAAAATCAGGTGGCACTTCACCAGAAGTAAATGAAATTGCAGAGCGATTGGGTGATCACCTAGATACACGGGTAAAAATTAAAGGTGGAAAGACAAAAGGTGAGATTTCAATTGAGTTTTCCGGCTACGCCGATCTTGCGCGAATTGTTAAGAAAATAGAGGGTTAGTTAAGTTTATTTCCGCCGCGGCGCTCGATCTCTTGTTTGATTACGCCGCCAAGAGCTGCAACACCTTGATGAATTCGCTCAGGTGTTGGGTGACAGAAAGATAAACGCAATTGCCACGATCCAAGTCCATCTGCGTAAAACGCTGTACCTGGAACATAGGCGACCTTTGCAACAATCGCTTTTGGAACAAGTAGTTTTGTATCAATTTCAGGTGGCAAGTTAACCCAGACATAAAATCCACCACCAGGTTTTGTCCACGTCGCTGATGCCGGAAAATGCTCTTCAAGTGCTTGCAACATCGCATCACGGCGAACTTTATATAATTCACAAAACGATGCAATCTGATCGCGCCAAGGCTGATCAGCTAAATAATTAGAGATTGTCATTTGAGAAAAGTTAGACGGGCACAAAATAGAAGACTCGCTTGCAATAACTAACTTATCTTTTAACGAAGGTGGAACAAGCGCCCAACCCACACGCAAACCAGATGCGATTGTTTTTGAGAAAGAGCCTAAGTAAATAACATTTTCACTATCTTCAGCGCGCATTGCATTTGGACTTGGGCGGTCAAAACCGAGCAAACCGTATGGATTATCTTCTACAACGAAAATTTCTTCTTCGCGGCAAATATTCAAAATCTCTGTGCGGCGATCAGCTGGCAATAAAACACCAGTTGGGTTTTGATAATTTGGAATTAAATACAAGAACTTAATTTTGCGACCAGCAGCGCGAGTTGTCTTAATTGCATCGCGCAACGCATCAGGAATCATTCCGTCGTTATCCATTGCAACATGCACAACAGATGCTTGATATTGATGGAAGGTACCGAGGGCTCCGACGTATGAAGGCGCTTCAACCAATACAACATCGCCTGGATCAATAAAAATACGAGAAATTAGATCTAGTGCTTGCTGTGAACCTGTTGTTACAACAACATCTTCTGGATGTGCACGAATTCCTTCGAGTGCCATCACTTCGCAAATTTGTTCGCGCAGTTTTGGATGACCTTGGCCGCTTCCATACTGAAGAGCTTCTGTTCCGTTAGTTAAAATCAAATCATTTACAACACTTGCCATCATCTTCATTGGTAGCGCAGAAAGATTTGGCATTCCACCAGCGAGTGAAACAATTTCTGGCCTGGATGCAACTGCGAATAACGCGCGAATCTCACTTGGTTGCATACCTGCAGCACGAGCAGCAAAACGTTGCTCGAGATTCTGCGGCGCACCTGTTTGGTGACGTGTTGAGATTTCGCTCATCCGCTAATCATCCCACAATTAGCCAGATTGGCGTCAGCGGCGAAGACCAGCGCTACGTAAGTCAGAAATACGAAGAGTCCCTGTTTTTGCATCATCTTCAGTTGATAAATAAAGGCGTTGAATTGCAATTAGTAATGATTCAGCAATCACGTCGCGAAAATCAGGACGGGCTAAGCGGCTGGCATCACCGGCATTGCTGGCATAGCCAATATCGATCCGTACCGCCGGAGCTTTTGTTAAACGCAATAAATCCCACGTCATGGCGTGTGTACGGCAATTGAGTAAATCGGTACGCGCACAGATTTCTCGTTGTACAAGGGATGCAAATCTTTCGCCGACAATTGAGTGAATTCCGTGTGCATCGCTTCCATAAAAGTAAGTCGCTACACCATGTGCATCTGGATTTGGATGCGAATCAACATGTAGTGACACCATGAGATCTGCTTCGCGTTGATTAGAAAATGTAATTCGCTCTGCTTCAGTTGGGCAATTATTTGCACCGCGTGTAAGAAATACGCTTGCACCAAGTGCTAAGAGACGACCCTCAACGCGTTGAGCGATGTCATAAACAATTTCAGATTCAATAATGTCATTTGCAACATTGCCTTGATTTTTTCCACCCAAACTTGGATCTAAAACAATTACCTTATTTGCAAGAGCTGGTCCACGATTTTTCTGTGATGCACTTTCACGAAGTTGCGATGGCGCACCACCAGAGACAATCTTTGTTAATCGAATCAAACCAATAACTGTTGCAGGACCGCACTTTCCATCTACTGCAATACCAACTGATTTTTGAAACTCTTTTACGGCGCCCGCTGTTAGTTCTCCATAAATTCCATCAACTCTTCCGCAATCAAAACCCATTTCAGTTAATCGTGATTGCAACGCAGCAACATCATCACCGCGCATCAATGGAGGTTCTTGAAGATATAAAGAGCGATCGCCTAATTTCCAACGAGCTTCTTCGAGCGCGCGAGCAGTTACATCATTGATGGAGCCTGTAACTGTTAACCCGCGCGATTGCTGAAAAGAGCGGATCTCTTCTTCAGAGAGCTCCTTCATAATTTATGAAATAAAGCTTTCGAGTTCTTTAAGAAGAGCTGGCTTTGGCTTGGCACCAATAATTGTTTTAACAACTTCACCATTTACATAGACGTTTAACATCGGAATAGATGTCACGCCATATTTGATTGCAATTGCAGACTCTTCATCTGTATTGAGTTTTACAATCTTTAACTTATCGCCGTGTTCTGCAGCAATCTCATCAAGGATTGGAGCAACAGCGCGGCATGGTCCACACCATTCAGCCCAGAAATCAACTAGAACAGGCGTGCTGCTCTTAAGTACGACTTCATCGAATGTTGCTGCTGTAACTGCTATTGCTGCGCTCATGGCTTCCCCTTAAGTGGTTTCTTTATTGAACTTTACTAGTGTGAAAGAAATTTTTCAGCATCGAGTGCAGCCTGACAACCAGAGCCCGCAGCTGTAATTGCCTGGCGATAGGTGTGATCAACTAGATCTCCACACGCAAATACGCCTTCAATATTTGTCTTTGTCGAGCGCCCTTCAACCTTTACATACCCTTCAGCATCTAGAGCAACTTGGGTTGTAATTAATTCGCTGCGCGGGATATGACCAATTGCAACAAATAGTGCACCGAAATC
>CAZNWM010000033.1:2663-8122 GCA_964576975.1 uncultured Candidatus Planktophila sp. | reverse complement strand
ACGAAATCCGCAATCGAATCAACTTGGCGAACGTTTCCACCTGTTGCAATTAAGAAAACTTCGCTGAGAACCATTTGATCAGAAAGGTCGAGTGCAATCATGTCTGTGCCTAGTTTTTCGGCGATGGCACGCGCAGCTATCTGCGTTAAATCAATAACGCTCTTACTTGCTGGCATAGAGGCCGCTCTCCTTTATATATGTTGCAACAGATTCGGGAACCATTTCTGTATGCCCACTTCGCACAGCAGTTGCTGAAACGTTTAAAGCTCCGATATCAAGAGTTGATGCTCCTGGAAATTCAGGGCGATCAACAACGATTATCTCCACTAACTTAGCCAATTCTTCGTGACGATGCCATTTATCAAATTGTGCATACGCATCTGTGCCCACAATCAGCACAAGTGTGTCATCTGGATGTGATTTCTTTATCTCTAAGACTGTGTCAATTGTGTAAGTAGGACCTGAGCGATTAATTTCTGTATCGCTTACTTCTACTTGTCCACCAATTGAATCTGGCAAATCAGAAAGCGCTAATTCACACATCGCTAATCGATTTAATCCGGGTGCAAGTGGAGCACTTTCGCGAAGCCACGGAGAACCTGCAGGAATGATAATTAATTGATCAACAATAGATCGTGAAATTAGTTGTGTAATGACGTGGAGGTGACCGTTATGGATCGGATCAAAAGTTCCGCCGTAAATGCCAATCCGTCTCAAATTAGTCTCTGTCGAGGCGTAGTACTAAGTACAGAAGCAGAGACAGAACACCGAATGTAAAGAGACCAAAGAAAATTGGTGATGCTGGAAGTTCGCGAGTTACTTCGGATGCAAGTGAAATCATGGCTAGATATTACCGCTAAGGATCTGCTTAAAGCGAGTCTCGTCAATCACGGGCACGCCCAGTTCAGTGGCCTTGGCTAACTTTGAACCAGGATCGCTTCCAACTAATACGTAATCTGTTTTCTTAGACACAGACGATGCAGCTTTTCCGCCATGAGCAACAATGGTTTCGGCTATCGAATCGCGCGTAAAGGATTCGAGGCCGCCTGTAACAACGAATGTCAGTCCTGCCAAAGTTTGTGGCACTTGCGCAGCAGCTTGCGCAACCATGATGACACCGGCTTTTTCCCACTTAGAAACTATTGCTCTGTGCCAATCGATAGCAAACCAATCTGTAATTGATTGTGCGATGGTTTCTCCTACCCCATCAATCTTTGCCAACTCCTCGGCGGTTGCATAAGAAATCGCTTTCATCGAACCGAAATTGCTCGCAAGTGCTTGCGCAGCAGTCGGACCAACGTGACGAATCGAGAGTGCAACAAGTATTCGCCAGAGTGGCCGACTCTTTGCACCTTCGAGGGCAGCCAATAGTTTTTCAACGTTGGCACCAGCTTCGCCATCTTTTTTCGTGAAGAACTCTGAAGTCATTAACTTCTCTTTTGTCACAGCGAAAAGATCTGATTCATCAGTAATGATTTTTGCATCTAACAAGGCAACCGCTGCTTCGTATCCCAAGACATCAATATCTAGGGCTGCGCGTGATCCAATGTAATAAATGCGTTCGCGCAATTGGGCGGGACAACTCTGGGTGTTTGGACAGCGAATATCTACATCGCCCTCTGTGATAGCGCGAAGTGCTGATCCGCACTCTGGACATTTTGTAGGCATCACAAAAGCTTTTTCTTTACCGGTTCGCTGCGCAATAACTGGACCTAATACTTCTGGAATTACATCACCTGCTTTACGAATTACCACAACGTCACCAATTAACACGCCTTTGCGAGTGATCTCTTCGGCGTTGTGCAGCGTTGCATTAGTGACAGTTGAACCAGCAACTTTGACTGGTTCCATAAAAGCAAATGGTGTGACGCGACCAGTGCGACCAACGCTTACTTTGATATCGAGCAATTTCGTTGTTACTTCTTCGGGCGGATACTTAAATGCAATTGCCCACTTTGGAGCGCGTGATGTGAAACCAAGTGCCTTCTGTTCGGCAATTGAATCAACTTTGATAACCACGCCATCTATATCGTGTTCTACATCGTGGCGATGCTCTTGGTAATAATCAATGTATTTCTGCACTTCTGCACGAGTGCCACAGACTTTAAAGCGATCACTCGTTGGCAATCCAAGTTCTGCCAGTAACTCATACGCCTTGCTCTGTGAATCAAAATCAATTCCTGTACGAGCACCGATTCCGTGCACAACAATGCTCAACGGCCTAGATGCACTTACTCGTGGATCTTTTTGACGAAGTGAACCTGCAGCAGCATTTCGTGGATTAGCAAAGAGAGATTTGCCTGCTTCTTCTAGTGATTCATTAAGTTCGGCGAATGCTGCTAACGGAAAGAAAACTTCTCCGCGTACTTCGATAAGTGCCGGAACTTTCTTGCCCTTGAGGGTGTGCGGCAATCCCTTGATTGTCTTAACGTTTAAAGTTACATCTTCACCCGTCACACCATTTCCGCGGGTAAGTGCACTTACCAGTTCGCCATTTTCATACTTTAAATTAATGGCAAGACCGTCAACTTTGAGCTCGCACAAATACGTTGGTGCTTTAGCTTCTTTTTCTACACGATCAAACCAACTCATGAGTTCGTCAGTATCAAAAACATTGTCAAGGCTCATCATCTTTTCGATGTGATCGCGTTGTTCAAAACCTGTCGAAAATCCCCCACCAATACCCAGGGTTGGAGAATCGGCTTCGCGCAGTTCGGGATTTGCATCTTCTAACTTCTTTAGCTCAACGAGTAGGACATCAAATTGTGCATCCGTAATTGTTGGAGCATCCAAGACGTAATATCTAAATTGGTGATCGCGAATCTCTTTGGTTAGTTCATCAATTCTGTGGCGAGCAATTGATGTCATGCTGTCTCACAAATAGTTGCAGATCCAACAACACGATCACCATCATAAATAACCATTGCTTGCCCAGTTGCAAGACCCAACAGCGGTTCATCTAAATTGGCAATTAGCAATGTGCCATCAAAATAATATGTACATGGCAACGCCGCGCCATGTGCGCGCACTTGAACAAAGCCGCGTTTGTGTTCGCTATCAACGCTAGGTCCGCACCAGACTGGACGTTCGCCCTTCATCGTTGAAATTGCTAACTCTTCACGTGCGCCCACAACAACAGTGTTGGTCACTGGTTCGATTTTTAAAACAAATCGTGGTGATCCATCAGCTGTTGGAACTGTGATTCCCAAACCTTTGCGTTGTCCGATTGTGTATGTGTACGCACCTTTGTGTTCGCCAATTTTTGTGCCATCTTGATCAACAATTGGACCCACTTCGCTACCTAATCGCTCGCGCAACCAACCTGCGTTATCTCCTGAGGGAACAAAACAAATGTCATGACTATCTGGCTTTTGTGCAACGGCTAAACCGCGCTCTTCTGCTTCTTTTCGGATGTCAACCTTTGTTGTATCGCCCAAAGGAAAAATAGCACCGTTGATTTGTTCGATTGTTAAGACGGATAAAACATAAGACTGATCTTTGCTGAGGTCCACTGCGCGATGCAGAGTTTTTCCTTCAGGACCAATTTCGGTGCGTGCGTAATGTCCGGTGACAACGCCATCGAATCCCATTGCTCGCGCACGATCTAAAACGGCTGCGAACTTAATTTTTTCATTGCAACGCAGACATGGATTAGGTGTACGACCAGCTGCGTATTCGCTCATAAAGTCTTCGACAACTCCGGCATGAAACTCTTCGGCCATATCCCAAATATAAAAAGGTATTCCGATGACATCTGCGGCGCGACGTGCATCATGTGAATCTTCGATAGTGCAACATCCGCGTGCACCAGAACGATATTTCTGTGGATTCGATGACAGTGCTAAGTGCACACCAATAACATCGTGACCTGCTTCTACTGCGCGCGCTGCTGCTACTGCAGAGTCAACGCCACCGCTCATGGCTGCAATGAGTTTCATACGCCACTAGCCGCTCTGCCACGTGTAATTACTGATGGCAACACTGCAAGTGCACCGTCGCAATCGGCCTGTGTTGATGTTCTGCCAAAAGAAAAACGAAGTGATGACATCGCACTTATTTCATCGTGTCCCATGGCCATTAATACATGGCTTGGTCTGTGAACGCCCGCGCTGCACGCAGAACCAGTTGAACACGAAACGTTTTCGCCATCCATAAGCAATAACAATGTATCGCTCTGTGTTCCAGGAAAAGTTACGTTGACGATTCCTGGTAAACGCTCGGCGTTGATTGCATTGACAAAAGAACCAGGCACAACGTGGGTAACGCGTGCTGCAAAATCATCGCGAATCTTTGCAATTGCTGCTGCGTCATATGACTTATCTTGCGCCGCAGTTGCAAGCGCCACAATTGCTGGAGCATTTAGTGTTCCGCTTCTGATTTCGCGCTCTTGCCCACCGCCATGTAGTAACGCAGGAATCTCTACTCCGCGGCGCAAGACAAGTACGCCGATACCAAGTGGTCCGCCGATTTTGTGGGCGCTGATAGATAACGCCATAACGCCGAGTGATTTAAATGAGAGCGGTACTTTCTTAAAACTCTGCGCTGCATCTGTGTGTACAGGAATATCGCCAGCAATCTTTACGACCTCTGCAATTGGTTGAACCGCACCAGTTTCGTTATTTGCATGCATCACTGAAATTAGCGCGATCTCAGAACCGCGTGTGGCAACTAAGGAACGCATGAAATCTAGATCAAGTACGCCATCGCGGGTAACCGGTGCATGAATAACTTCGGCGCCTTCGTGCTCGGCCAACCACGCAGCAGGATCAAGAGTTGCATGGTGCTCGATTGCAGAGATAACAACTACGTTTTTACCTAAAGCTTTTTGTTGCCAGTAAAAACCTTTGATGGCTGTGTTATTTGCTTCTGTACCAGATGCGGTAAAGATAACTTCAGATGCCAAGCAATCTAATTCTTTAGCCAATATTTCGCGGGCATCTTCGACGTCTTTACGAGTATGCCGACCTTGCGTGTGCAAACTTGAAGGATTACCGAGTGTGCGCAGTTGTGCATCCATTGCAGCGATTGCGTTTTCGAGCATGGGCGTAGTCGCCGCATGATCGAGATAGATGCCAGACATGGGTGTAAGTCTAGGACTTACGAGAGTGCACGCCTTGCGTAGCCTGTGGCAGCACAGCGAATAGATCGCCTATGACGCCGAAATCTGCGATTTCAAAGAGTGGGGCTTCTGGATCTTTATTGACTACAACGATTGTTTTACTGGTTTGCATACCTGCGCGATGTTGAATCGCTCCAGAAATTCCACATGCAACGTATAGCTGTGGGCTAACTGTTTTTCCTGTTTGGCCCACTTGATGTGAATGTGGATACCAACCAGCATCAGTTGCAGCGCGTGATGCACCAACTGCTGCACCTAGTTCGTCAGCAAATGCTTCAACCGGTGCAAAGTTTCCATCTGTTCCGCGACCACCAGAAACAACAATGTTTGCTTCAGTTAA
>CAZNWM010000033.1:0-2563 GCA_964576975.1 uncultured Candidatus Planktophila sp. | reverse complement strand
GCATGAGATGCAATCAGAACAGCTGTAGGCGAATGTGTTGCAGTTAATTGGGCAAGTGCATCAGCCATCGCAGGTACACCATGTGTTGCAAAGTCAGCAGACTCCACAACGATCACAGATGCAATTGGTCCAGCATTTACTGTTGCAGCCATTGCAGCGCCTTTACCGACAGGTGCTAAAACAATTGCTGTGACATCGCCAATTCGAGCAGCAGCTGTTGCAAACTCTGCAGTTGTCTTTGTCGATGCTTCTGCATAGAAATCGGCCAAGATAAATGTGCGGCTCATATCAACTTCTTTTCTGCCAAGTAGTTAACGAGTGCATTTCCTGCATCGCCTTCATCTGTAACTTTAATTCCTGCAGCACGAGGTGGACGTAGCGCTGAATCAACAACTTGTGACCACGGACTTTGTGCCGATGCTCCTACTGCTGCAAGGTCGCGAGTTTCGATAGTTTTTTTCTTCGCAGCCATGATTCCCTTAAAGGATGGATAGCGCGGTTCATTAATCTTTTCGACAACACTTAGAACAGCAGGCATTGATGCATTCATTGTGTCCACGCCCGCTTCGGTCACACGAGTAATTGAAACTTTGCTGCCTGCAACATCGATATCGACCTTGCCTGCAAAAGTTAGTTGTGGCCACTGCAAGCGAGCCGCGATCATTGCTGGCACAACGCTCATGCGTGCATCAGTTGACTCTGTTCCACAAATTACTAAATCAAATCCGCCTTTTTTAATAACTTCTGCCAGCACTGAAGATGTTGCTAGCGCATCTGAACCTGCGAGCGCCGCATCGCTAACCAAGATTGCATCATTTGCACCCATTGAAAGCGCTTTGCGAATTGCTTCCGTTGCTCGAGTTGGTCCCATTGAAATAACTGTGACGGTATGTGGTCCGCCTTCTTCGTTTCCACCATTTGCTTCGACAATTCGTAGCGCTTCTTCAACTGCGTATTCATCTAGATCGTTAAGAACTGCATCAACGCTTTCGCGATCGAGAAAACCATTAGCGCCCATTTTTTTCTCAGCCCAAGAGTCTGGAACTTGCTTTACGCAGACGGCAATCTTCATGGAGCAAAGGTTACTTGTGGGTAGCAAAACCTTCAATCTGAAACATGGCCACGCTCGCTAAACCCCAGGAAACGCAGCGGGTCAGAGCCAAGCTAGATTTTTAAATTACTTGGTCTTAAAAGTTACTGAGACAGTTGCTGTCACAGTCTTTTGAATTGTGCTTGTGTCATAAGCACCGACATCGGCAGTCATCGTTGAATCCGGAGTAGTCACTTGGATAACGCCGCTCTTAACGGAGAGCACCGGCCCAACTCCACCACCGACCGCATCAGTGATTGCCTTTGCGCGAACTTGTGCATCCTTCATCGCTTCTGCCAACAATTGTGGGCGAAGATCCGGAAGTGTGCTGACGTAATACTGTGGACCGTAATTGTTAACGTTCACACCTGTTTGCAACAGCGCACCGATTCCCTGGCTTAAGCGAGAGATTAGTTCTACATCCTTTGAGCGCACAGTGAGGTCGCGATTAGCAACGTAATTAAGTATGCGTCCTGTGTTATTTCCATTGCTAAATTCCTGGTTGCCATACGTTGAAACTGCGCCAAGTGTGAGCGCATCAGCTGGAACGCCACCCTTTACTAAATAGTTTGTAAGAGCCTCAACATCTGAGCCGACTTTACGAACTGCATCTGCAACATTGGCACTTGTTTGTGAAGCATTAAGAGTCCACACAACATTGTCAGCAACTGCTTCGGTCTTTGCAGAACCAGTGACAGTGATGCCGCTATTGGAGCGAGATGCAAAACCTGCACCAACTTGTACTAATCCACCACCGACTGCGACAGCCATGATGACGGCAACAACGATTAGTGTGATTGCCTTGGTACGTTCGATTGCAGATTGCGGATTGTTTATGCTCATGGACCTATTCTAACTCTTTTTCTCTGTGAATTTTCTGTTAACTAAATCGCTTGTAAGTGCGAGCGCTCTTGCATATCTACTGCCCGCAGCGGCTCGAGTTCAAGTTCCCACTTCATACCTAACGCATCTTCTAGCGCGGTGCGAAGTGCTTCCTCATCAAAACTCTTATCGAGTGCTGCGGTTATTTGGTTTTCATTAATCACTATGGATCCGGCTCCATCAATACTTGCTCGATGAATACCTAGCTCTGGGGTGAAACGGAAAAAATCTCCGCCATTTTCTGACTCATCGCGTACTTCAAATCGCAGGTAGTGCCACGAACGAAGAGCTGTTGCTACTTCAGATGCCTTACTGCTTTTTTCACGCCATGAGATTTCTGCTCGATATGTTCCGGACTGCATTGGTTGCGTGCGCCACGACAGAGAAATCCCTTTGCCCAGAATGGATTGAATTGACCATTCAACATGGTGTTTTAAAGCAGCAGGGCATGAATGGATAAACAGGGATCCACGGATAAGCATTTAAATCTCCTAGCAAGGTGCGCTCTTGATGCGACCTTCCCCAGTCCACCAGCGCTTGCAGGAGTTATTACCTAAATTGTGCTCCTGTTGCGCTCAACTGTCTACTCCT
>CAZNWM010000032.1:3310-8352 GCA_964576975.1 uncultured Candidatus Planktophila sp. | reverse complement strand
GTTCGGGCATGTCAGCAATCTTATCTACCAACTGGATTATCTGCCGACTACTATTTACACATGCCTACACGTTCAAAAACATTTGACTCACATTACCCAGTAACCGGCGATGCAATTGGAACTTTTCCAATTCATACAGATGCCGACGTTCGAGTAGCCGTTGCGCAAGCGCGAATTGCTTCCGATAAGTGGGTAGCACTCGGTTTCCGCGGACGCAAAAAAGTTTTATTGGCGTGGAGCAAGTTAATAATGGAGCGAATTGAAGAGTGCACTGCACTAATTTCAATGGAGACAGGTAAGCCAATAAGTGATGCAAAACTTGAAGCTTCACTTGCAGCCGGTCACCTTGCTTGGGCTGCGCGCCATGCACAAGAAGTAATGCGCACATCTCATCGTTCTCCTGGCGCCGTCATGGCAAATATGTCTGCAACTGTTGAACGCTCACCCGTCGGTGTTGTCGGAGTAATTGGTCCATGGAACTATCCAATCTTTACGCCAATGGGTTCGATTGCTTACGCACTCGCTGCTGGAAATACAGTTGTATTTAAGCCAAGTGAATACACACCTGGTGTTGGTGTTTGGCTCTCTCGCACATTTGCAGAAGTTGCACCATTTTCAAATATTTTCTTATGCGTGACTGGACTTGCAGACACAGGTCGAGCGTTATGCGAAGCGCACGTCGATAAATTAGCTTTTACGGGCTCTACAAAGACTGCGATGGTTGTTGCGGCAACCTGCGCCAAGACAATGACACCCGTAGTTCTTGAATGCGGCGGAAAAGATCCTGTGATCATCGCTCATGATGCTGACATTAAGCGTGCGGCAGAAAACACAATTTGGTCTTCTATGTCTAATGCTGGACAGACATGTATCGGCGCCGAGCGTGTGTATGTTGTTGAAAGCGTTGCAGATGAGTTTATTGCCGCGATGTTAGAGGCGGTTCAAAACATCAAACCGGGCGAACCTGGTGTTGGAAACTATGGCCCAGCAACAATGCCAAAACAATTAGACATTATTGCCTCACACATTAAAGATGCCATCAAGAGCGGTGGCCGTGCAATTTATGGTGGAACAAAGTCAGTTAAAGATCCTTACGTTGAACCCGTTATTTTGGTTGATGTACCGGAGGATTCACTGGCCATGCAGGATGAAACATTTGGTCCAACAATTATTATCAATCGCGTAAAGCACATTGATGAAGCGATTCTGCTCTCGAATGCTTCACGTTATGGACTTGGCGCATCTATCTGGTCAAAGCGACAAGGCAAGCGAATAGCTTCCCAACTTCACTGCGGAATGGTTGCAATCAATTCAACAATCTCATTTGCAGCAGTTGCATCTGTTCCCTTTGGTGGCGTGAAAGATAGTGGCTACGGACGCATTCATGGTCCTGAAGGAATTTTAGAATTTACGTATGCACGCACCATTGTTCGTGCACGTTTTCAATTGCCACTTGCATTCACGAGCTTTAAGCGCACTGCTGGTAACGATAAGTTGATTATTCGATTGACGAAGTGGCTTAACGGCCGCTTTGGTTAATTAGTATCCAAAACTAATATCTGGGCGCATTCCTAGTACGTTCGGTGCGCGGTTTTCTATCACTGCGTTTTGACCAACATGCATTGTGCCAATGACGTCGACCATCTTCATCACCTTCAAGCCATGCGACAGTGTGTGGTGTTGCCATTGGAATCATTTGATCACAACCAGGACATCTATATGGTTTATTTGACGATGAACCTGTGATCTTGCGAACTACATATGAACCTTCTGTGTGTTCTTCAATAGTTTGATTAGAAGTTGCGATGTCGCGATCTTCACTCTTAGGCCGCTTGTTTTTGGGATAATTCTTACGCGGGCTCATGTTCTTATTTTCTCGCACTTTTGACCTAATTGTGGCAAGGTAGCCATGTGAACGTCATTGAAGTTCAAGGGTTACATAAGTCCTACGCTGATACAAAGGCAGTAGATGGCATAGATCTCACAATTTCTAAAGGTGAAATCTTTGCACTCCTTGGACCCAATGGAGCGGGAAAGACGACCACAGTCGAAATCCTTGAAGGATTTAGGACAGCGGATTCAGGTTCGATTTCAGTTCTAGGTTTTGATCCGGCCACTCGCGGAGTTCAATCACGTATCTGGCGCAATCGAATAGGCATTGTTTTGCAATCTACAGCTGATGCTGGTGATTCAACTGTCCAAGAAACACTTTTCCACTTTGCAAAGTATTACTCCAATCCGCGCGATGTTGACGAGGTAATCACTTCAGTTGGATTAGATGAAAAACGTGGCGCCTTGATTCGAACGCTATCTGGCGGACAGCGCAGACGTTTAGATGTTGGACTTGGAATCATTGGTTCGCCAGAGCTTTTGTTTTTAGATGAACCGACAACTGGCTTTGATCCAGAAGCCAGACGCGCTTTTTGGGCCTTGATTGAAAGTTTGCGTGAAGGCGGAACAACAATTTTGCTAACTACTCACTATCTTGATGAAGCAGAAGCCCTTGCCGATCGAGTAGCAGTGATAGCTCGAGGAAAGATTCTGGAAGTGTCTACTCCGTCTCAATTGGGCGGACGCGCATCGGCCAAGGCACGGGTGCAGTGGAAAGCAGATGGAATTATTCAAGAAGAGTTAAGTGATAACCCGACCGATGTTGTCAGACGACTATCTGCTCAATTTCCGGGTGAGATTCCTGAGTTACAAGTTTTGCGTCCATCGCTTGAAGATATTTATCTCTCCATGATTGGAGAAAAATAAATGAGTAGCAAAAAATCTCTTCCAACCACGATCGCGTTAGGTGTTGCTCGTGGTGGTTTAGAAATCCGCCAATTTATGCGCCAACGCGAATCAGTTGTCTTCACTCTTGCTTTCCCAATTATTTTGCTTGCAATCTTTGGTTCTGTCTTTAAAACCACGTTGGCTGAAGGAGTCACATTTAGCCAATACTTTGTTGCAGGAATGATTGCGTCCGGCCTTGTGAATACCGGTTTTCAGCAACTAGCAATTCTTATCCCTATGGAACGTGAGTTTGGTTCACTCAAACGCCTGCGTGGAACACCTATGCACGTAGCAAGTTATTTCATCGGAAAATCAATTCTTGTATTTGTGAGCATGACAATTCAAGTTGTACTGCTCCTTGTAGCCGGAATTATGTTCTTTGGAGTTGAGTTACCAACTGATCCATACAAGTGGCTTACCTTTACGTGGCTCATCATTTTAGGAAGCGCTGCATCCACTGCACTTGGTATTGCATTTGCTGCTGTGCCAAAGAGCGGGCGTGGAGCATCCGCCGTCGTTTCACCAGTTGTGATTATTTTGCAATTCTTTAGCGGCGTCTTCTTTGTCTTCACAGATCTGCCAGGTTGGATGCAACAAGTTGCAGCAATTTTCCCTCTCAAGTGGATGACTCAAGGCATGCGCTCGGTTTTCTTGCCCGATTCATTTGCGGCTCGCGAAGTAGCTGGGAGCTGGGAAACTGAACGCACATTCCTGATTTTGCTAGCCTGGCTCATTGCGGGAATCTTTCTCGCGATACGAACATTTAAGTGGAGCAGAGATTGAAAAAGTTCATCGCAACCTTTCTTGTTTCAATTCTGACACTTTCTGCGACTTCTGCCCTTGCAGCAACTTCTACGCCAACTCCAAAGCCATCAGTAAAGTCCGAAGCCAATACGGCAACTGATGCAAAGGAAAAGCCTGCAAAGAAGAAGCCGGTAAAGAAAAAGAAGAAGAAAAAGTTGCCACCACTTCAACCTGTTCTATGTTTCGGTAAGAATTGGCCGCCTTCTGGCTTTAAGCAAAATGGTGAAGTTTTTGCAATGATTCCAACTGCTGCTCAATTACAGTGTGAAACTTCAGATAATTTCGCGCCTTCTAAAGCCACATTACGAGCAGATATTAAGCAATGTGATGATTTTGCATGTGGGGCTGTCACTGTTGCATCTGAAACTGGTTGCACATGGTGGGAAGTTAAATCAACCTTCGAACGCATCGATTTAAAGACAGGAAAAATTGAAGCAACACTTGGGACGCTGCGAACTGTTTCTCAAAGAACCAAGCCCAAAGCTATACAAAGCATCATGTTGGTCAGCGAGATTAAACATAAAGATGCAGATGGAAGAGTGCTCAACAACATCAAAGCTAGTGGTTTAGAAGTGAGTTGCCATCACGATGCCGCGCCAGATTTAACGCAACGCAACTTCTTTAAATCTAATTAGCGATTAGCTCCTGGTACCCACAACTGATCGCCAATTTCCTTGTTTGCAACGCGTGCAAGAACAAAGAGAAGATCAGATAAACGATTGAGGTATTTAGCAGTTAGAGGATTAACGCCTCCACCAAATGCGTGAATTGCAGCCCATGTGCGACGTTCTGCGCGACGCGTAACTGTTCGCGCAACGTGCAAGTGAGATGCTGCGGGTGTTCCAGAAGGCAAGATAAATGATTCGAGTGGATCTAATTCATCGTTGTACTTATCAATTTGAGCTTCGAGATAAGCAACTTGCGATTCAACAACACGTAGAGGTTCGATCTTTGGTTCATCGACAACAGGTGTACAAAGGTCTGCTCCCACATCAAAGAGATCATTTTGAATACGCACCAAGAGTGCGCGGAAGTCTCCGCTGATTTCATCAGTTGATAGAACAACGCCGATGGATGAATTGGCTTCATCAACATCTGCATACGCCTCGAGGCGTGGATCGTTTTTGGATGTTCGACTCATATCTCCAAGGGAGGTTGTGCCGTCATCGCCTGTCTTTGTGTAAATACGCGTTAAATGAACCATGGGTGGAGCCTATTAGGAGAGTTACGATGTGACCACTCAAAGTATGAGTGTTGAGCCGGTATCCAAAGGCGGGTGAAATCGTGGCTAGCGCAGACCGTTTTCGCGTCCAGGGCGGTGCTCGCCTGCACGGTGAAGTTCACATCACCGGTGCTAAAAACTCAGTTCTTAAGTTAATGGCCGCATCACTGCTGGCTCCCGGAACTTCAACAATTACAAATGTTCCAGACATTGCAGACGTAGACATCATGGCTGACTT
>CAZNWM010000032.1:0-3210 GCA_964576975.1 uncultured Candidatus Planktophila sp. | reverse complement strand
ATGGCTTAACTGGTGCGATGATTGAATTGGATTTTCCAAGTGTTGGGGCTACCGAAAACATTATGACCGCCGCAGTTTTGGCTCAAGGTAAGACGACAATCGATAACGCTGCTCGCGAACCAGATATCGTAGATCTTGGTGAATTTCTAATTGCGATGGGTGCAAAGATAACTGGACTTGGTTCACCAGTGATAACAATTGAAGGTGTTAAGAAGTTAAATCCTGCAACGCACGCAACAATTGCTGACCGAATAATTACTGGAACATGGGCTTTTGCCGCCGTTATGACACAAGGCGATATAACAATTCATGGAGCAAGACCACAAGACCTTGAAATTCCACTCGAAAAACTAACTTCTGCTGGCGCAATAATCACGAGCACTGATGATGGAATTCGTGTGCGAATGGATTCACGTCCACAATCAATTGATGTTTCAACACTTCCTTATCCGGGTTTTCCAACTGATTTGTTGCCGATGGTAATTGCACTCAATTCAATTGCAACGGGTGATGCAATTGTTACTGAAAACGTATTTGAATCCCGATTTATGTTCGTCAATGAGTTAACTCGCTTGGGCGCACAGATCACCGTCGATGGCCACCACGCCTCAATTCACGGTATTTCACAGCTATCTGGAGCACCTGTTGAAGCAACAGATATCAGGGCCGGTGCTGGCCTTGTTTTAGCAGCGCTAGTTAGTGAAGGCGAAACAACAGTTGATGGTGCTTTCCATGTGGATCGCGGATATCCAAACTTTGCAGAACAACTACGCGCACTGGGCGCAGATGTGGTTCGCGAATAAGAATGAGCACGCCTCAAAATCCAGATCGCAATCTTGCTCTTGAACTCGTTCGCGTCACTGAAACGGCTGCAATTGCGGCAGCGCCATGGGTCGGTCGTGGAGAAAAGAATTTAGCTGATCAGGCAGCAGTAGAAGCAATGAGAAAAATGATTAACACAGTGGATATGTCAGGTGTTGTTGTTATTGGCGAAGGTGAAAAAGATGATGCGCCGATGCTTCATAACGGTGAAGAAGTTGGAAATGGATTAGGACCTGCGTGTGATGTGGCAGTAGATCCAATCGATGGAACATCTCTGACTGCAAATGGAATGAATGGTGCAATTAGCGTTATTGCGTTAGCACCACGTGGCTCGATGTATGACCCATCAGCAGTTTTCTACATGAATAAGATTGTGACCGGTCCTGAAGCTGCTCATGTCATTGACATTAATGCGTCGACAAAGACGAATATTCAAGCCGTTGCTAAAGCAAAAGGCATGAGTGTTTCAGACATTACGGTGGTAGTGCTTAATCGCCCACGCCACGATGTTTTGTTGAAGGAAATTCGTGACGCTGGTGCCCGAATCAGATTGATTCAAGATGGAGATGTTGCAGCAGCAATTGAAACTGCGCGCCCAGAAACAGGAATTGATTTACTCATGGGAATTGGTGGAACTCCTGAAGGTGTAATTACAGCCGCTGCAATGATTTGTTTAGGTGGTTCTATTCAAGGTTTACTCCACCCTAAAGATTTAGATGAAAAAGAACGCGCAATCGCTGCCGGTCACGATCTCAGTAAAGTTCTTTCAACGCGTGATTTAGTTAATTCAGATGATGTTTTCTTATCTGCAACTGGAATCACTGATGGTGAATTACTGCGCGGAATTAGATATACGCCCTACGGATCGATGAGTGAGTCCCTAGTAATGCGCGGAAAATCGCAGACTGTGCGCTTGATTCAGACGGAGCATCACCTTAAATAAGGTTGTTTTTACGTTTGCTTACCTTTAGTTTGTTGATTCAGTAAGAATTGATACGCGGTTATTTGAAATAGAGATAAATCCGCCGTGAATGTTAAATTCCTTAGTTGTTCCATCGACTCCGTCGATTCGTACAACACCGTCGACTAGTACGCCAAAGAGCGGAGCGTGATCTGGCAATACACCCAGATCACCTTCGATAGTGCGAGCAGAGATGAACTTTGCTTGCCCTGACCAGACTCGCTCTTGTGGCGATACTAATTCGACGTTAAGTGTCATTTGTTATTACTTTCCAACACTTGCTGCTAGAGCAGCTGCGTTGCGTTCTACGTCATCTAGACCACCGCACATGAAGAATGCCTGCTCTGGAATGTGATCGTACTTTCCATCTGCAAGTGCTTCGAATGCTGCAATTGTGTCTGCTAGTGGAACGAAGGAACCTTCGATACCAGTAAAGACCTTTGCAACGAATGTGTTTTGTGACAAGAAGCGTTGAATACGACGAGCACGTCCAACAAGAATACGATCTTCTTCTGAGAGTTCGTCGATACCAAGGATTGCAATGATGTCTTGTAGATCCTTGTAGCGCTGCAAGATCTGCTTTGTACGGTTAGCAACACGGAAGTGGTGTTCGCCGATGTAGCGTGGATCCAAGATGCGAGATGTTGAATCAAGTGGATCCACAGCTGGATAAATTCCAAGCTCTGAAATCGGACGAGACAACACTGTTGTTGCATCTAAGTGCGCGAATGTTGTGTGTGGCGCTGGGTCAGTAATGTCATCTGCAGGAACATAAATTGCCTGCATAGATGTAATTGAGTGACCACGTGTTGAAGTAATGCGTTCTTGTAGCTGACCCATTTCATCTGCAAGTGTTGGCTGGTAACCCACAGCAGATGGCATACGTCCAAGAAGCGTTGATACTTCAGAACCTGCCTGTGTAAAGCGGAAGATGTTATCGATGAACAAGAGCACATCCTGCTTTTGAACATCGCGGAAGTACTCCGCCATTGTTAGTGCTGACAGAGCAACACGAAGACGCGTTCCAGGTGGTTCATCCATCTGACCGAAGACCAAGGCAGTCTTGTTGATAACGCCGGTTTCTGTCATTTCAAGGAATAAGTCATTACCTTCACGAGTACGTTCACCAACACCGGCGAATACAGATACACCACCGAAGTTTTCAGCAACGCGATAAATCATTTCCTGGATAAGAACTGTCTTACCTACACCTGCACCACCGAAGAGACCGATCTTTCCACCCTTTACATAAGGTGTAAGAAGGTCGATAACTTTGATACCGGTCTCGAACATTTCTGTCTTTGACTCAAGTTGATCGAAAGCTGGTGCATCGCGGTGGATTGGCCAACGCTCTTTAATATCAAGTGATGAAGTTGGAACATCGAGTGATTCGCCAAGTGTGTTGAACACGTGACCCTTTGTTACAT
>CAZNWM010000031.1:0-9670 GCA_964576975.1 uncultured Candidatus Planktophila sp. | reverse complement strand
AACCCCCGACCCGGTGATTAAGAGTCACCTGCTCTACCAACTGAGCTAACAACCCATTTGAAGTGGGTGACTTCAAATGCTTGGCAGACCCTATCAGCGCGTGGACGGTAATTACCACTTGCCGATAAGTGCCTTATTTAATGTGAATCCTGATATCTCTTGTATGAAGCGTTAATTTCAAGCTCTGCGGCGTCGTGGCCGACCCATTCTCCGCCGTGGACTTCTTTGCCTGGTTCGAGGGTTTTATAGACTTCAAAGAAGTGCTTAATTTCTTCTAATTCATAGACCGGAACATCTTTGAGATCAGTCAAATTTGATTTACGAATATCTCCGGCTGCAACGCAGAGAAGTTTGTCATCGCCGCCTTTTTCATCAGTCATACGAAACATTCCGATGACGCGACAGGAAACAACGCAGCCAGGAAATGTTGGTTCGTCCAACATGATTAAGGCATCGAGTGGATCGCCATCATTTGAGAGTGTGTTTTTTACGAAACCATAATCATGTGGGAAGCGTGTTGCAGTAAAGAGCATGCGATCGAGTCGAACTTCACCGGTGCGATGATCAATTTCGTATTTGTTGCGACTGCCTGCAGGAATTTCTACGACGACATCAAATATCACTGTCGTACTCCTTAAAGTTTGTAATTAATGCAGGACAAGAAAATAGTGGGGTGAGCGACGGGGCTCGAACCCGCGACATCCCGGACCACAACCGGGTGCTCTACCAGCTGAGCTACGCCCACCATGAGGTGCTAATACTACCCGCCAATACGTTCGGCAATCTCCTTTAATTGTGCGGACTCGGGGCCGGGGGATGCGACAAATACTGCTTCGCGGTAGTACTTCAACTCTGCGATGGAATCTTTTATGTCACCGAGGGCGCGATGATTTCCGGTCTTAGCAGGGGCTGCGAAATAAACACGTGGAAACCAGCGGCGTGCTAACTCTTTAACGGATGAGACATCGATGGTGCGATAGTGCAAGAAGTTATTTAGTAGCGGCATATCGCGCGCAATGAATGAGCGATCAACGCTGACGGAGTTTCCAGCTAGTGGTGATTTACCTTCGGTAGCGCCAGATGCGTTTAAGTAGGCAATTACTTGTGCTTCGGCATCAGCTGCGGAAATTCCATGTGGGATTTCAGTGATCAATCCGGATGCTTTGTGCATCTCGGTGACGTATTCGTTCATATCGGCTAACTGCGCATCGGTGGCTTTGATGACAACGTCTACGCCATCGCCGATGACGTTGAGTTCGCTATCAGTGACCAGAACGGCGATTTCAACTAGAACGTCTTTTTCGAGGTCGAGCCCAGTCATCTCACAATCAATCCAGATCAGATGCGGGTGTTCTAGAGCCATTGGGCAAATGTATCGGCACAGGCGGGCTCGGGATTAATTTCACCACTCGTTCACCTTCTCGTAACCTTTCATCCGCCCATTTTCACTGTGGGAATAGCAGTATCTCCCCGTGAGCACAGCCGCACCAACCTTGCCTCCAAAGCGCGTCATCACGACGAAGCCTCGATTTTCTGACAAAGTTTTTCGCGCAGTTGTAACAGTTGGCGGTTTTTCTTCTCTTTTAATTCTCGGATTAATTTCACTCTTTCTTCTGTATAACGGATTATCTGTTTTCCAATCTGAAGGCCTTAGATTCATAACTGGTTTCGATTGGATAGTTCCACAACCTGATGCAGGAATTCTTGGTCAGTACGGAATCGGTGCGATGTTGTGGGGAACATTAGTTATCGGACTCATCGCATTGTTCTTCGCATTTCCTATTTCAGTAGGTGCAGCGCTCTTCCTTTCTTATTACGCACCTAATTGGTTAAAGAAACCGATGGTCTTGGTTATTGACGTTATGGCTGCGATTCCTTCGGTGGTATTTGGTCTGTGGGGCTATTTCGTATTGATGCCTCACGCTGAATATTGGGCGAAGTTAATTCATAAGTACTTAGGTTTTATTCCTATCTTTGATATGCCCGCAAATGCGTATTCGCGCTCGCCATTTATTGCAGGTCTTGTACTTGCCATCATGATTATTCCGATCATTACATCAATTTCACGCGAAGTATTTGCGCAGACTCCACTAGATCGTGTGCAGGCAGCGTATGCACTCGGTGCAACGAAGTGGACGATGATTCGCTCAGTTGTATTTCCATATGGTCGCGGCGGTGTTGTTGGTGGAGCAATGCTCGGACTAGGTCGAGCCCTTGGTGAAACAGTTGCTGTGTACACAGTCCTAAACATTGTCTTTGATATTCGTATTGAGGTTCTTCTCAGTGCGGGTGGCTCTGTTGCATCGATGATTGTTAACAAATTCGGTGAAGCTAACCCTGATGAGCTTAAGGCTCTTATGGCTTCAGGTTTTGTGCTCTTCGTTGTAACACTTCTTGTTAACTTAATTGCAAATGCGATTATCAATAAGACAGCGAGGAAGGGTTGATGAGTACGACACTCTTAGCAACTCCAAACAAACCCTGGCGCCCAACATTTCGCCAGTCCGTTCCAGAGTTCATCGGCGCCTTGGCAACACTTGGAATTACTCTCGCCGTAGTTGCGCTAAGCCCACTTAAGGGAAAGCTCGGTTTTGTTGGCGCACTATTTATTGTGGCAATTGTTGTCTCAGCATTAATCACAGGCTTTAGACGTGATCGTAAAGCGGCTTTTAACTCAATAAGCACAATCTTTGTATACGTTGCAGCAATTTTAGTTATCGCACCACTTGCATCTATCTTGTACGAAATCGTAAGTCGTGGAATCGGTGGACTTTCACTTGGAATCTTCACAGCAGATATGTCAGTTACCGCATCTGATGCGCCACTAGAAGAAGGTGGATTACTCCACGCGCTCATTGGCTCGCTCTATATTGTTTTTCTAGCAACTTTAGTCAGTGTTCCAATTGGACTGCTCACCGCTCTTTATCTCACCGAAATTAATGGTAGAGCCGCCTCCGTCGTTAGATTCTTTGTGCAAGCGATGAGCGGAATTCCATCAATTGTTGCTGGTTTGTTTATCTACGCTGTCTGGATGATTGCACTAGGTAATCAATACTCTGCTGGCGCGGGAGCAATGGCGCTAGCAATTTTGATGATTCCAACCGTTGCTCGTACTTCTGAAGAAGTTCTCAAACTTATTCCGCAGGATCTGCGCGAAGCAGGTACCGCACTCGGTGGAACTCAGTGGCGCACAGTGGCCATGATCGTAGTTCCAGCAGCCCGTAGCGGTTTGATTACGGCGATAATTCTCGGCGTTGCACGCGTTGCGGGTGAAACTGCGCCACTTCTTCTGACTATGGGTGGTGCGGATGCAATTAATCTCAATCCATTTAGTGGAAACAGTTCAGCTTTGCCATTTTATATCTGGAAGAACTTTACATTGGGTACAGAAACAGCAGTGGCTCGTGCATGGACAGGCATTCTTGTTTTAATGATTTTGGTTCTCTTCTTCTTTTCAATCACTCGCATCGTAGGCAATCGAAAGGCTCGCTCCTAATGTCATCTCAATCAATCGCATCCTTATCTACTGTCGCATCCACTCGATCCGGTGGTGAAAGAGCTCGCGTCGCAGGTACCGGACTCGAAGCGAAGAGCATTCATGCATGGTTTGGCGATAAGCACGTCATCGATGACATCTCTCTAGATTTTTTCCCAGGAACAGTTACTGCATTGATTGGTCCTTCAGGTTGCGGAAAATCAACATTTATCCGCATCCTCAATCGTATGCACGAATTCATCCCGGGCGCTGCGATGGCTGGCGAAGTAATTCTTGAGGGCAAAGATATTTATGAATCCGGAACGGATGTCACAAAAATCAGATTAGGCATCGGAATGGTTTTCCAGAAGCCAAACCCATTTCCGTCTATGACAATTAAAGAAAACGTTCTCTCAGGTTTGAAATTGGCTCAACTAAAGGTGCCCAATCAAGACGAACTACTGGAGGATTGTCTGCGCCGTGCTGGTTTATGGAATGAAGTAAAAGATCGCTTAGGCGAATACGGTGGAGCACTCTCTGGCGGACAACAACAGCGCTTATGTATTGCGCGATCACTCGCAGTAAAACCGCAAGTTTTATTGATGGACGAACCATGTTCGGCCCTTGATCCAGGTTCAACTCTTCGCATTGAAGAAACAATCCGTGAGTTATCTGAAACCATGACCATTGTCATTGTTACCCACAATATGCAGCAGGCCGCGCGTGTATCCGATCGCACCGCGTTCTTCTTATCTGATGGCGGTCCAGGTCGCCTTGTTGAATGCGCATCAACATCTGAAATCTTCTCTAACCCAGGGGATAAGCGCACTGAAGATTATGTAACTGGCCGATTCGGCTAATTTCATTCACCAACTGTTAACTTAACTTACATAACTTGTTTGCCTGAAAAAACCCAATTGTTGGGGGCCACTCATTAGTTTTTCCTCACACGCACTACTTACACATTTCTTATAAACGGAGGAATAGATGAATTCTCGCAAGAGACTAGCAATCGTCGCGATTGCTACTTCTGCACTTTTTGTATCAGTAACACCAGCATTTGCAGGATCTATTAACGGCAGCGGTGCAACATTCGCACTTCCCCTCATTGATGCATGTAAAGCAGATTTTGCTAGAGAAAAAGGCCACACAGTTAACTATCCAGGTGGCGGTTCAGGTAAAGGACGTACAGACTTCGTCGCAGGTCTCGTAGATTTTGCAGGATCAGATGCACCATTTTCCTCAGGTGAACCAGCAGGAATTGTTTACGCGCCTGTATACGCAGCGCCAATTGCACTGATGTATAACTTGCCAACAGTTAAAGAGCCAATTTATTTGAGCCCTGCAACTATCGCAAAGATCTTCTCCGGTTACATCACAAACTGGGATGCTCCTGAAATTGCTGCGGATAATGAGCGCACAGTAAGAACACCGGTCTATGAAACACGAAAAATTACAACAACAAATAAAGGCAAAAAAGTTACAAAGACTGTTCCTGTTCTAGACAAGAACGGCAAGGCAAAAGTGAAGTCGTATACCAGTAAGAAAGTTAACATTGATCTTCCTAAGCAACAGATCACAGTGTGGTACCGCTCAGACTCATCAGGTACAACTGAAAACTTCACTCGTTTCTTGAAAGCTGCTAACGCAAAGAATCCAGATACACGTATCTGGCCAAAGGCTCAGGCATCTGTGTTTTCAAATGCGACACCAAATAACATTTCAACTTTCTTTAACTTCCAAGGTGCTTCAGGATCAGCTGCAGTGGCTGCGGGTGTAAAGGGTAAAGTTGGATCAATTACCTACAGTGAAGTTAGCTTCGCCTTCGATAACAAGTTGCCTGTTGCATTTGTGCAAAATGCGAATGGTGAATTCGTAGCCCCAGATGCTGCTGGAACATCAATCTTCCTCGGCGGTGGAACCATTAACGCCAACGGAACTGTTTCAGTAGATTTCGAAAAGAAGATCCCTGGTGCATATCCACTAGGAACAACTTCATACGGGCTTGGTTACAGCTCAGGAAAGAACGCTGAAAAACAAGCAATCGTCAGAGAGTGGTACACATACCTTCTCGAACAGTGTGCAACAAAGTACCCAGAAAAGGGCTTTGCACAAATCACTGGTCCACTTGCAACCAAGGCTAAAGAGCAGATTGCAAAGATCAAGTAATTAATCAGTAAGAAAAATATCCCGGCTTCTGATTTGGAAGCCGGGATATTTTTTATTGCGTGCCTGGCAGGAATCGAACCTGCGACAACCCGCTTAGAAGGCGGGTGCTCTATCCGACTGAGCTACAGGCACCTGTATGTACACGGGCAAGTCTACCGATAAGAACTAGTAAGGTTTCGTCCTATGGCTGAGTTCATTTACACGATGAAGAAGGCGCGTAAAGCGCACGGCGAAAAAGTAATTCTTGATGACGTCACTCTCATGTTTTTACCTGGCGCCAAGATCGGCGTTGTTGGTCCAAACGGTGCTGGTAAATCAACTGTTCTGCAGATCATGGCGGGATTGCAACAACCATCAAATGGTGAAGCCTTTTTAACACCTGGTTACACCGTTGGCATTTTGCTACAAGAGCCAGTTCTAGATGAAACAAAATCTGTTTTGGAAAATGTCCAAGAAGGTGTTGCTGAAACTATTGCTCTGCTCAATCGCTTCAATGCGGTGTCTGAAGAAATGGCAAGCCCAGATGCTGATTACGACAAGTTATTAGCTGAGATGGGAACTCTTCAGGAGCAACTAGATCACCGCAACGCGTGGGATTTGGATTCACAACTTGAACAAGCGATGGACGCTCTTCGTTGTCCGGCGCCAGATGCGGATGTAAAGGTTTTATCTGGTGGAGAAAAGCGCCGTGTTGCTTTATGTAAGTTACTTTTGCAAGCACCAGATTTATTGCTGCTTGATGAACCTACAAACCACTTAGATGCCGAATCTGTTTTGTGGCTCGAACAACACCTAAACAAGTACCCAGGCGCCGTTGTAGCTATTACTCATGATAGATATTTCTTGGACAACGTTGCACAGTGGATTCTCGAACTCGATCGTGGTCGTGCCTATCCATACGAAGGAAATTACACAACGTATCTTGAAACAAAATCTGCACGTCTTAAGGTTGAAGGACAGAAAGATGCCAAGCGCGCAAAGCGTTTGGCGGAAGAACTCGATTGGGTTCGCCAAAATGCAAAGGGACGTCAGACAAAGTCCAAAGCACGTCTTGCTCGCTACGAAGAGATGGCAGCTGAGGCTGACAAGATGCGCAAACTCGACTTTGAAGAAATTCAGATTCCGCCGGGACCGCGTCTTGGAAATGTTGTTGTTGAAGTTGAACACTTATCAAAAGGATTTGGCGATCGCCTGCTTATTGATGATCTCTCATTTACATTGCCACGTAACGGAATTGTTGGCGTTATTGGACCTAACGGTGCTGGTAAAACGACTCTCTTCAAAACAATTATGGGAATGGAATCTCCAGATAGTGGCTCAGTAAAAGTTGGCGAAACAGTAAAGATTGCTTACGTTGATCAGTCACGTGGGGGAATCGATCCAAAGAAATCGCTATGGGAAGTCGTCTCAGATGGTTTGGATTTCATCAAAGTTGGACAAGTTGAAATGCCATCTCGTGCATACGTTTCTGCATTCGGTTTTAAAGGTCCTGATCAGCAAAAGCCAGCAGGCGTTTTATCTGGTGGTGAAAGAAACCGTTTAAATCTTGCATTGACTCTTAAATTAGGTGGCAATTTATTGCTACTGGATGAGCCAACGAATGACTTAGATGTTGAAACTCTTGGTTCACTTGAAAATGCACTGCTCGAATTTCCTGGTTGCGCAGTCGTCGTATCCCACGATCGCTGGTTCTTAGACCGCATCACAACTCATATTTTGGCTTACGAAGGTGATTCAAAGTGGTTCTGGTTTGAAGGTAACTTCGAATCTTATGAAAAGAACAAAATTGATCGACTTGGTGCTGATGCAGCTCGTCCACACCGTGTTACTTATAGAAAGCTCACTCGCTAATGCGCCATATTGCAAAAGTTCATGTTCGCTGGGATGACCTAGATGCATTTGGTCATATCAACAACGCAAAGTACTTAACGTACGCGCAAGAAGCCCGTTCGGATTTCACATGGTTCTCACGTCAAAAAGCTGGCAAAACTCCATTACTTGCAGACATGGTTGTGGCCCGCGCTGAAGTTGATTACATCGAACCTATTTATGAGGGTGGCATGGACGCCGAATGCCAAATTTGGGTCACTCGAATCGGTAACTCTTCCTTTGAAATGGAGTACGAGATCATTCACAAAGGTGTTATCCGCTCACGCGTGAAAACAACACAAGTAGCTGTCTCTGTAGAGACAAAGCGTTCGCGAGCGCTGAGCGATGAAGAACGTGAATTCTTAACTGAATATCTCGAGGAACCAAAGTAATTGTCTAAGAGGAAGATGTTACATCCTGCATGGTTTGCAGCAGGAGTCACATTTGTAACGTTAGCAATTACAGCAGGATTTAGAAGCGCTTCATCTGTTCTGATTATTCCCCTTGAAGAAGCTTTTGGCTGGGGCCGCGAACAGGTTTCTTTAGCACTTGCAATCAACGTTCTTGTTTACGGTTTAGTTGCTCCTTTTGCAGCCGCGCTCATGGAGCGTTTTGGAATTCGCAGAGTTGTGATGTCAGCATTAATTGCTGTCAGCATCGGTGCGGGCCTAACAATTTTCATGAACGCTCCGTGGCAGCTGATGGCACTTTGGGGATTTGTAGTTGGTGCAAGCACAGGTTCACTCGCACTTGTCTTTGCAGCAACTGTGGCTAATCGTTGGTTTGTTCAAAAGCGTGGGCTCGTTATTGGAGCGCTCACTGCAAGCTCTGCAACTGGACAGTTGATTTTCTTACCTGGCCTTTCGCGTATTGCAGAGATGACTGGTTGGAAGAGCGTTTCGCTAACAATCACAGGTGTTGCACTCGCATTGATTCCTTTTGTCTGGCTATTCCTGAAAGAACGTCCACAAGATGCAGGTGTTCTTCCCTATGGCGCCGCAGTAGATTGGACCGCACCCGCCAAAAGCTCAATGGGTGCTGGTGCTTTAGCGATAGATACTCTTAAGCAAGCAAGTAAGAAAAAAGATTTTTGGTACTTGTTTGGTTCATTTTTTGTTTGTGGACTTTCAACCAATGGATTAATCGGCACGCACTTCATTCCTGCAGCCCATGATCACGGAATGGGAATGACAACTGCAGCATCATTACTGGCTTTAGTTGGAGTTTTTGACTTAGTTGGAACAATTGCTTCAGGCTGGCTCACAGATAAATATGATCCACGTAAGTTGCTCTTTTTCTACTACGGCTTAAGAGGCTTGTCTCTCTTACTACTTCCTTCGATTCTCTTTGCAACTATTCACCCATCAACGCTTGTATTTGTAATTTTTTACGGTCTTGATTGGGTTGCAACAGTTCCGCCAACAATCATGCTCTGTCGCACCATTTTGGGACCAGAGAGAGCAACGGTTGTTTATGGCTGGGTATTCGTGGCACATCAAATCGGCGGAGCAATTGCTGCTTTCGGTGCAGCTGTCTTGCGTGTTCAATTCGGAGATTATGCGATTGCGTTTTATATCAGTGCTGTGATGTGCCTAATCACCTCTTACTTTGTTCTTCAAATAGCAAAAGGTCAGACGCGTGAGGAAATCACCTCATGAGCACCATCTATGACGAAATTGGAAGCGAAGCTTTTGAGCAATTAGTTTCACATTTTTACGCACTTGTTTCCATTAACCCAACCATTGCACCCATGTATCCAAAAGATGACATTCATGGCGCAGCGCTTCGGCTCAAGATGTTTCTTGAACAGTACTGGGGCGGTCCAACAACATATACAGAAGAGCGTGGGCATCCGCGGCTTCGCATGCGCCATGCAGAGTTTCATATTGATACTCACGCACGAGATGAATGGTTATCGTGCATGCGAGAAGCGGTTGCAGATTTAAAGATTAGCGAAGAGCTAAAGAGTCGATTGTGGGAATACTTTGAAATGGCAGCAGATGCCATGGTTAATCAACCAGATTGAGAAAGATTTCCAACCTTTAGGATTTCACCATTTCGCAAATACCAAAGAGTTCCATTTTCATCTCGCACGGTTGTGATTCTTAAGCCAACCTTCTCGACGCTTCCTTTAACATCTAGTACATCAACTTTGTC